>NZ_JBLZFY010000086.1:0-17372 GCF_050753365.1 Geminocystis sp. CENA526 | reverse complement strand
AGAGGGGGAAGAGGGGGAAGAAAATGCTTTCAAATCTTCATTAAATTTAGTAAATAGCTATAAAAAATTTATCATAATTTTTAATCAAATCTTCTTATGATTCGATCGAGCGGCACAGCAGAAGAGTGATCAAAATTAATCGGAAATGTAATTAGTTAACCTGTTTTCTAAGTCGGAAATATCCTGAAAATCTAATAACGCTTCTCCTAAAGATTCTAACTGAGGAATGGACATCGATCGAACTACTGATGGACAATGATAATATAGAGAGATATTTAAAATAAATAGCTATCGCAAAATAAAAGTATGACAGATTCTGAACGCTTGGACAAAATTGAAACGACTTTAGAAAAATTAGTTGCAGAAATTACCCAAACTAAGGATGAAATTATCAAAACTAACGATAAAGTAGAAATTTACCAAAAGGCTTCCCAACAAGTGGTTAACCTTGCATTTAGTTTAATTTTAACGGCTACAATTACTATAGTAGTTCAGGCAGTTATTAATAAATAATTCGAGGATGCGATCGAGGTTTTGGGATTGCTTCGTGCCTCGCAATGACAGGATAGGGAAGTTCGATCGAGTTTGGAGATTGCTTCGTTACCTCGCAATGACAGGAGAGGGAGGTTCGATCGAGTTTGGAGATTGCTTCGTGCCTCGCAATGACAGAAGGGAGAGGTTCGATCATTTCACTAAAAATATTCAAAATCAAGTTAGGCAAAAGGTAAATAATTGTTGATCTCAAATTGTTAGAGTAATGTTTTATAATTTAAAAAATCAATTAATTGCAAGGAGTTTTGTATTTTTGGCTAAATTATCTCCTGAAATATTAACTACTATTTTTAGTTTACAAAGACGGCTAATAGAACTTATTGCCGAAACAAAAATAACTGAATTTAGTCTTTTTGAACGCTATGGTGAAACAGAAGAAACATTACCCGAATTAGAGCAAATTCAGAATTGTTTCGAGCGATTAAAAAACCCTTACTCTCGTCTTCATACCTTAACCCTTAGAATTTCTGAATATTATCCAGTAGCTCCTTCTGCTATCCTAGAATTGTTAAGTGAAACCATAGAACAAGCTCAACTATCCGCCGATGTAGTCGCAGCAAGTCTATCCGAAACTCAAAAAAATTGGAGATTATGATGAACAACCAATATTATATTCCCGATCTAAAAGCAAGAACTAAAAGCGTAGCTAAATGGCGAGAGGCTTGTCGCAAATTAGATTTAGTTACTTTAAAATTTGATGAATTAATTGCCATGATTGAAGTGGATTTACGTCATCAAAGTTTAGACAGACTTCAAAATCAAATTGAATTAAAAGATTAGATTTCCGTTCGATCGAGTTTTAGGGATTGCTTCGTTATGAGTAATAATGGGTAAAAACAATGATAGAGGTGAGAAATTCCCACCCCTTCAATTTTAAATGACGACAATATCTGCATTAGTCATAGCTAATCCCGTATTTAAAGTGGCAATGCGTACCGCAGAGGTTGCACCGTTACCGTCCACATCAAAGAATAATCCTCCGTTATTGGTATTATAGAAGAAACGATGATCAGGAGTACTCGCCGATGAACCGATACGGAAACGATTAGCTGATAATTCGCCCAAGGGTAAACCCCCGCCAAAACCACTACGACTAATGAGAATGGTATCATCTACTACGTTAAAGTCGGTAATTCGATCGATCCCTTCAGAGGGAGAATTAAAACGGAAAAAGTCATTCCCAGAGCCTCCTGTAAGACTATCATTACCAGCACCACCGATAATAGTATCATTACCATTACCACCGATAAGGGTATCGTTACCATCGCCACCATTGAGGATATTATTACTACTATTACCAGTAATGCTATTATTTAAGGTATTTCCCGTACCATTAATGTTAGCAGTACCTTCTAAAATAAGGTTTTCGAGATTATTTCCTAAAGTATAGGTGATGGTTGATCGAACGGTATCAATGCCTGAATCAGCATTTTCGACAACTCGATCGCCTGTATTGTCCACATAGTAAGTATCGTTTCCTAATCCACCTCTCATGGTATCCGCACCTGCACCACCATTGAGGGTATCCGTACCGATACCTCCGATAATACTATCTGCACCGATACCTCCCTCTAAAAGGTCATTTCCATTTAAGCCCTGTAGAGTATCATTACCCGCTAATCCTTGTATGGTATCATTTCCAGTCGTTCCCACAAGATTGTTATTATATACATCTCCTAGCAACAATGAACCTATTTGATAGGTATAGATTTCATAATCATTACCATCCCATCCATACCATACCACATTGTTGCCTGAAATTTGAGGGGCAAAATCATCTGTTGTGTTGTTTGTTAGCTGAGTAGTGGTACTACCATTATAAAAGTAGATTTCATAATCATTCCCATCAAAACCTTTCCATACCACGTTATTTCCTGAAATTTGAGGCTCTAGTTCGTCTGTTGTATTATTTGTTAGCTGAGTAGTAGTGTTACCATTGTAAAAATATATTTCACTATCATTTCCATCAAAACCCCTCCACACCACGTTATTGCCTGAGATTTGGGGTGCAAAATCTTCTGTGGTGTTATTAGTTAATTGAGTAATAGTGTTGCCATTGTAAAAATATATTTCACTATCATTTCCATCAAAACTTCGCCATACTATATTGTTTCCTGATATTTGGGGATCGGAATCCTGTGTATCATTGTTAGTTAATTGAGTAGTTGTGTTACCATTGTAAAGGTAAATTTCATTATCATTGCCATCGAATCCATACCATACCACATTACTTCCCGATATTTGAGGGGATTGAACATTGAATGTATTACTAGATAGCTGAGTAGTATTGCCATTGTAAAAATAAATTTCAGGAGGATCAAAATTATCACTACTGCCAATCCAAACTACGTTATTACCTGAGATTTGTGGATTATCATCGTTGGTATTGTTATTGGTTAACTGAATGGTACTTGTGCCATTGTAAAAATAAATTTCATAATCATTACCATCCCAACCACTCCACACTACATTGTTTCCTGAGATTTGAGGATTGAAGTCTTCGGTAGAATTATTGGTTATTTTAATGATGCCACTATTTTCTACATTAAAAATTTGTCCATTAACGGTTATGGTATTCCAATCATTTTGCGTTTTCAGATTATTTAACTCTGTCTCCGTCATAGCTTGATTTAACACCAAGTTACGCCAAATTTCTCCTTCATCACCAGGGGAGTCTATATCGTTAATTTGGGCATCGATAAAGTGTCCTATTTCTTCTATAATTACATCACGAATTACCGTAACAGATTGTGACTCAAGAAGAAAAGATGATAAATAAATTGTGTTATTCAATGCACTATATGCACCCTGAGCACCATTGATTTCTGTCGGAGATAAAACTACGATTTTTGGTAGGTTACTAAAGTCTTGATTACGCCATGAGGAGAAAATATTATCGGCTACGGTGACGTTATAATTATCTCCGAAGGCGATACTTAAGTTTGTTTCGAGACTAGGATTAAGAGAGGCTTCGAGCAGGAGTGCTTCGGTTTGAGCGATGGCTTGAGATAGTTGAATCATAGGGTGTAAATAAATACATTTAAATAAAAATACTTATGTGGATGAGCTTAACATTTTTTCGATCGATCGGCTTACTTTTTGGGGTAAAAGTCACAAAATTGTAACAATTGGATTGATCCCCCCTTGAAAAAGGAGGGAACTAATAAGTTCAATCGAGGTTTTAGGGATTGCTTCGTTACCTCGCAATGACAGGATAGGGGAGTTCGATCGAGTTTGGAGATTACTTCGTGCCTCGCAATGACAGGGCGGAGAGAGTTCGATCGAGTTTGGGGGATTGTGGGGGAGGGTTCGATCGAGTGTGAGGAGGTTCGATCGAGAGATAAAATTAGCGTAAATTGTTAATTAATTGTTCAAAGTCTTCCAGAGATTTAACACTAATTGTTGCTAAATGTAACTGTTTTAAGAAAGCTAAATCATCAATATTTTTGAGTAAATCTTCTATACTTTTTGGCACGGAATTAAACCGCACTTGAAGTAAATCAAGGATATTTTCTTGGTAGGTTTCTTTCGCTCCTTTTTGTAAAGCACGTCTTTCAATATTGGTTAATAAAGGCATTTTTCTTTCCTCCTCATATTGTGTTAATTTATTTTCAAATTGTAGTTGTAAATCTTCCGATAATGTCATCATTAAATCAATGACTTTATACAAATCGGTTATTTCTTTTCTGTTATAACCTTTTTCATAAAGTAAACGAGATAGATTCCATTTCCATTGTTCCCTTTCTGATAAATTGCTAGTGGTGGCTTTCGTTTTTAAATGTGCCATTACTACTATGGCAAATACATTGTTACTTTTCTCTAATTCCCCCCATAAATAATCTTGTAATTTGATAATAGAAAAGTCTAGTTTTAATTTACTTTTTCCTAATCCGTATTCATAAAAATTAGGTCGCCATTTTTTACTTTCATCTCCTAAGATTGCTAAACTAATCACTGGTTTATTATACAAGTCAAAAGCTCGATAATTATAAATAAACATTCGTTGGGTAAATTTTTTATCATACTGACTTTGTACTTCGATATGAATCAATAACCACACTTCTTGATCATCTAATAACCACACCTGAAATAATTTATCAGCATGACGAGTTTCGGTTTCAGAGGAGGCTGTAATTTGTTCTAATTCTTTATCGAGAGGTATCGGTGTTTTTTCCCAATTAATTTGCTCATGAATATCGGGATAAAAGAAGATTAAAAAAGATTCCAAATAATCCCCTATAATCTCTTTCCATGATTCATCATAATTAGCAGTTATTTCTGACATTTAAAGAAATTTTATTTGATTTTATTATCTGATTTTAACTTTTTTGTTATAGTTCGATCGCGCAGCGCCGCTTTTAGCGATCGACTTTATGGAATTTTGGGTTACACTTCGTTAACCCAACCTACAGTTTTGAGAGGGTTCGAGTTTATGGGGGTTCGATCGATTTTGGAGATTGCTTCGTTGTCCTACAATTATGTCAAACAAAAGTTAAATTTTATCTCGGAAAATCCAAAATACTGAAGTAATAAACCCCGTTAAAAGTACGATCGCTATCTGTTTCCAGTTTCTTAACTCTCCTATTTTCTCGGATAAGTCTGCGGTTTTATCGATGGACGGTTTCCAGTCATTTAAGCGAGTTTGTACTTCTGTTTGATTAATTCTTAAGTCAGTTATCTTTTCATCTATTTGGTTAAAGCGAGTTTCTACCTGATTAAAACGATTATCCATTTGGTTAAAGCGAGTTTCCACTTGATTAAAGCGAGTTTCCACTTGATTAAAACGATCATTGATTCGATCGCCTAACTGGTTAATTAACTCTTTTACTTCTCTTAAATCGTTGTCTGTTACTGTACTCATGTTAAAATTTTGATTAAGTATTTAATATTAGGTTAAGAGTAGTTGAATGCTACTTCTAAGCCTAATTTTACATTAATCCATAAGTGATATTAGAATATATTAGGTATTGATGTTAGGATTCCTTCGTTTTCTCCCAATGACAGGATAGGGGAGTTCGATCGATTTTAGGGATTGCTTCGTGCCTCGCAATGACAGGATAGAGGGTTCGATCGTGTTTTGAAAAAAGGATGCAATAGTTTACCTATGAGATATAGACTATAATTAAATGTAATTTATTCGCAGAAATTTTGTTTAAATCAAATGTTACAAATTCATCCAAAAATTAACAGAATAATTCTTTTATCATTAGGTGAAGATGGATACTATGTAGTTGAAATTCCTAGTTTACCGGGTTGCATCAGTCAAGGAAAAACTCGTGAAGAAGCTATTTCTAATATACAAGAAGCGATGGAACTTTATATTGAGTCTCTCATTCAGGATGGAGAATTAATTCCTGAAGATCGTTATGAGGTAATAAAAATTTAATTATGCCTTCATTACCTGTTATTTCTGGCAAAAAGTGTGTTAATGCTTTAGAAAAAATTGATTTTATTGTTCATTCGCAAAAAGGAAGTCATATTATTTTAGTGAGAAATAATCCAAAAAGTCGTATCTCTGTTCCTAATCATAAGGAATTGGATCGAGGAACACTTAGAGCAATTATTAGACAAGCTAATTTAACTGTTGATCAGTTTATTGATTTATTATCTTAATCAGTTATAGATGCGATCGATTTTAAGAGATTGCTTCGTGCCTCGCAATGACAGGATTAGGAGGTTCGATCGATTTTAGGGATTGCTTCGTTACCTCGCAATGACAGGAGGAGGGATTTCGATCGAGTTTTTAGGGATTGCTTCGTTTCCTCGCAATGACAGGATAGGGAAGTTCGATCGATTTTAGGGATTGCTTCGTGCCTCGCAATGACAGGATTAGGAGGTTCGATCGATTTTAGGGATTGCTTCGTTCCTCGCAATGACAGGATTAGGAGGTTCGATCGATTTTAGGGATTGCTTCGTTACCTCGCAATGACAGGAGGAGGGATTTCGATCGAGTTATAGTGTTTAATGGGAATAGTTATCTTTATTTACAGACAATCTAAATAGCTTTTCCGCATATTAGCATTTGGGACGCTGATTATTAGATAATGAAGGAATAGAGAAATTTTTTTATAAATGAATTGTACAATGATTTTAACTGAAATCTTATATTTAGAAATTCCTAACCCTGATTCGCAAATTGTTTGTCATTGGTTACAAAATACATGGCAACCCTCCCTCGGCAAAAAAATTATTACCCCCGATGGTATTCGTTTAGAATTAGCTGATAATCATGAGTTATCTATTTTTATCTGGACATTACAACGTACAACTTATTTAAAAATGTTTCGTTGGGGTGATAAACAAGTATTTGCAGAAAATAAAATTAAACAGGAATTAAATCAGGCTATTAATCAACAATTTCCTCCTCATTATCCTCTTTTACCTGATGTTGATTTACAAGATCGATCGATATTTTCTGCCCTAGAGCCTTATTATCCTAATACCGTTAAATATTTCCAGAAAATGCCCCAAGGTGAATACGATTTAAAAAGGGTTTATTGGTGGGAAAAAACTTGGAGAGAAAGTGTAAAAAATAAAGTTAAAACAAATAATTTTAAACAAGTTTTATTTAAAGATGAAACCACGGGAAAAGCTGACTATGATTTAGTTTATGTAGGGGGTGCTTTAGGGGCTATCCATGCTTGTTTAATGGCAAAATTGGGTTATAGTGTTCTGTTAATTGAACGGTTAAAATTTGGCAGAATGAATCGAGAATGGAATATTTCTCGTCAAGAATTTCAGGTTTTAATTGACAATGGCTTGTTTACAAAAAAAGAATTTGAATCGATTATTTCAGCAGAATATAAAGACGGTTTTAGTAAGTTTTTTGATGCTAATAATCCCAAGCACTTAAAAGCCGAAGTTTTACACACTCCCACCGTTTTAAATATTGCGATCGATACCACTAAATTATTAACTTTATGTGGAGAAAAATTAAGAAAATATGGTGCGCAAATTTGGGAAGAAACCGAATTTAATCGAGCGACTATCGGTAAAGATTTAGTCACTATTAACACCAAAAATTTAACCAATGAAGAAGAAAAAGACGTTACCGCTAGATTACTCATTGACGCTATGGGTACAGCTTCCCCTATTGCATGGCAACTGTCTGGAAATCAGGCATTTGATAGCGTTTGCCCTACCGTGGGCGCAGTGGTAGAAGGTTTATCCCCCGAAGTGTGGGATAGGGAATACGGAGATGTGCTATTTTCTCATGGTGATATTTCCAGAGGAAGACAACTCATTTGGGAGTTATTCCCTGTAGAAGATAATAATGTCACTATCTACCTTTTCCATTATCATCAAGTCCATGAAGATAATCCGGGTTCGCTTTTAGAGATGTATGAGGACTTTTTCTCTATCCTACCCGAATATCGCCGTTGTGACATGGATAAGTTAATCTGGAAAAAACCCACTTTCGGTTACATACCGGGCAAGTTTACTATTGATAAGTTCGATCGAAAAATCGCTACCGATCGAGTATTATCTATAGGAGATGCCGCCTCCCTACAATCCCCCTTAATTTTTACAGGATTTGGCTCATTAGTGAGAAACTTAGGTAAATTAACCAATTTATTAGACTCTGCCCTCAAATATAACCTCTTAGACGAATCATCCCTTAATCAAATTCAAGCCTATCAAAGCAATATCGCCGTGACATGGTTATTTTCTAAAGGAATGATGGTGCCTACCCATAAAACCTTACCACCGGCAAGAATTAATTCCATGTTAAACACCTTTTTTGGTTTATTAGCAGACGAGCCAAAAACAGCAGAAGTCTTTATTAAGGATCGCACAGATTGGTTAACATTTAACCGATTAGCCTTAAAAGCCGCTCGAAAAAATCCTCCCTTATTGTTATGGATTTGGGAAATGGCAGGAAGTGCCGATATATTTAGATGGTTAGGTGCTTATAATGCTTTTACCCTTGATGCTTTTAAAAACCTCTTATTTAGTGGATGGTTTAATACTTGGCTAGAAAAACAAAACTCATGGCTACCTAAATCCAATCCTAAACTGTGGTTTAAATTATTAGCCTTTAGCTCAACCTTACCAAATAAAAAATGATAAAGAGGGGGAAAAAATAATGAGAATACTCCAATAATTATGATTTTACCAGCGTAGAACAGGCATCTTGCCTGTTTTTCTTCCATATATTTTTTTGATGGGGTTGGGTTTAATATATTAAACCCCTACATTTCTTCTTACTCTTATCTTTTGCCTCTTGCGTTTTTTCATTTTTAATTCTCAATTCTTAATTCCTAATTCTTTGTTAAAATTCATTGGCAATAATGTTTTCCAGTGCAGATTTTAAGTTAGGAAAACGAAAATTATAGTTCATAGTATCCATTGTTCTTTGAGGTAACACTTTTTGTCCTTCTAAAACGACTTTTGCACCGTCTCCTAAGAGTAATTCGAGGGCAAAACTAGGCACAGGAAGCCATGAGGGGCGTTTCAGCACTTCTCCTAACGTTTTACATAACTCATTCATGGTGACAGGATAAGGGGCAGTAGCGTTAAAAGTACCATTAATGTTACTATCTTTGAGGGCTTGAATAATCATTTCTACCACGTCTTCTCGATGAATCCATGAAAACCATTGTTTTCCTTCGCCGATGGGACCTCCTGCAAAAATCTTAAAAGGTGGTATCATTTTAGCTAATGCCCCTCCATTGCCTAATACTATCCCGAAACGAAAAATAACCAATCTCACGCCACTATTTTTGACTTTTTGGGCTTCTGTTTCCCATGCCTGACACACTTGGGCGAGAAAATCATTACCTGCTGGACTAATTTCTGTATAAGTTTCAGTTTCACTTGTACCGTAAAACCCGATGGCGGAGGCGTTAATTAATACTTGGGGTTTTTGAGCGCACTGTTCGATCGAACTTACAAGAGTTTTAGTACCTAATTGCCTACTATCCAGAATTTCTTGTTTATAATCATCATTCCATCTTTCTGCAATGGGCGCACCAGCAAGGTTGATTATAGCATCACAACCATCGATTTTTTTTTGCCAATCCCCTAACTGTTTAGGAGTATAGCTAACAAATTCTAAATTAGGTATTATTTTAGGGGGAAATATCGATCGAGCCTTATTTATATCACGGGTAAGGATAATGACTTGATTATCAGAGACTAATTTTTCAACTAATTTTGTGCCGACAAAACCTGTCGCACCTGTTATCGCAATTTTCATAAATTTTAATTTTAATAAATGTAGGGCGATGCACACCCCACCAATAGAATAGCAAAATTAAGTACGAAAGATGACTGTTTTTAATCGATCGTAGAAGTGGTAAGATGTCTATTTTTGTAAAAGTGTAAAAGTTATTTTTGTGCGTTAACAAATATTCTTACAACAATATTTCAAATTAAATACTTTTGTCCTGAGAATAATGGTGTGATACGCTAAAAAAAAGAAGGTTAAAGTTAAATAAAAATGGACTATAAGGATTTTAGCAACAAAAAAAGCTCGTTATTAATAGCCCTAATAACCTTGCTACTCCCTATTGTTGTAATTAGTCTTGTCATAGAACGTCCAGTTGAAATCGGTCAAGAAAAGTTCAATTTTATCAGAGGGTTTCTTCCTTATAATCCACTTCTTACCATATTTGGTGTAGTTGGCTTAGTAATCCTCGCCCAAGGGACTTTTCCGAAAACAACACAAAAAATTCTCCAGAAACTATCATCCCCTAAAGCTATAAAAGTTTCATTGATCATCTCTCTGACTTTCACCACAGTTGCAGGTATGGGGTTTTTTCATGAGGTAGCCGCCGCCGCTACCAGAGATGAAAATGAAGCAGGTTCATGGTTTGAAGGTGTAAACACAGTCTTACAAGGGGCTGGATTGATTATTCAAAGCCTTCTCACCTATAGCTTATACGTTCTAACTAGAGAACAAACCAAGCAATCTATTAATCAAAGTGCCGCCGCCGCCGCCGCCAATACTCAGAGTTTCAGTGTTAACCTGATCAACACGATTCTTACTGCAGATGGTGTAATGGATCCACGCAAAGGCAAAATTAACGCTATTCGGGGACTTCTATTCTCCACTATTAATGGGATTCGCATGGGAAGTAGCAGTGACTTACATACCGTATTTGTACAGCTATTAGAAAATAACCTTACATCGCCTATTCTCTTAATTTCTCAATCGAACTCCATTAATACTGATCAAAAAGGTAATCCCATTTGTTGTTATTGTGCAGACCCGCTCAATTCTAGTATTATTCAAGTTGTTGATCTTGGAGATAAAAAAATAGTCCAGAAGTTAGAAGGTTCAATTCTTGACGAACATATGCTGGATGGATTTGATTTTTGGGGAGCAATAATTAAAAAGTTTTCTTTACAAAATACAAGTTTAACCCAAGCCTCTTTGATACGAGCTACCTTCATTGATGTGGACTTTAGGGGAGCAGACTTTTCAGGGGCGATTATTGTACCAAGCAAACGAGACAGAATGTTAGCGGATGAATTTGGACTTCGACAATTACCAGACGAGGAAATCTTGCCGAAATTTTTAGGAAATTGTCAGTTTGAGGGTGCTAGAATCGATCGAAATTTATATGAATTATTGAAAAATAGTCTTGGAGACAATGCAAACAAGGCACTTGAAAAAGTCATTATCAATGGATAAATAGGGTCTGCTCAAAAAGTCTTTTCATAATCTAACTTTATACATTTTGACGTGCGGAATGTGGGTGTTTTCCCACAATTACTTTTTGTTTAACTGCTCTAATCAAGGTTTTTCTCCACAATTTTGAAGTAACTAGACTTATTATATCAAAGTAATAGATAACGATTTATTCAAAATTCGTAAGCTAAGAAAGTATTTTTGTTATACAATTTAATCAAGTGTGCATAAATTCGACAAATGTGATTGATAAGTGAGTATAACTTTAGGAGGAAATATTTTTATGATGATTGCCGATCGATACGAAATCCTTAAAAGTCTTGGCAGTGGTGGCTTTGGCGATACTTTTTTAGCAAAAGATACTCATATGCCTTCGGGTAAACAAGTCGTTATCAAACGTCTAAAACCTGCTCATCAAAATAACATTTCGATCGAACTGATTCAACAACTATTTGAGAGAGAAGCCAAAGTATTAGAAGAATTAGGGCAAAATTGTCAACAAATCCCTACCTTATACGCTTATTTTGTCGAAAATGAAGAATTTTATCTAGTTCAAGAATATATTGAAGGGAAAAGTTTAGCGGAATTAGGCACTATTCATCATAGCCAATGTGAATCGATTTTGTCATCCTTGCTTAATACTCTTAAATACGTTCATGGTAAAAACATCATTCATCGAGATATAAAACCAGAAAATATCATTATTCGTGACTCCGATAAATTACCCGTCTTAATCGATTTTGGGGCAGTCAAGGAAACTATGGGCGCGGTAAGTTTAAGTAGCGGTTCAACGGTAAGCTCTGTAATCGTTGGTACGAGGGGATTTATCCCTCCTGAGCAAAGCACAGGAAGAACGGTTTTTAGTAGCGATTTGTATGCCCTGAGCTTAACTATGATTTACAGTTTAACAGGAAAGTACCCCATCGAAATTCCTAATAATAACATCACGGGAGAGTTAGACTGGCAAAGCTATATCCCCAATTTGCCCTCAAATTTAAGGCTAGTATTAGAAAAAGCCTCGAAAATCGATTTAAGTCAAAGGTATCCTACTTCTCAAGCTATGTATGAAGCCTTACACATGAGTCAAATTAATACGGTGGCGGTAACACCTCCTGTCAATAATATTGATTTATCAAAACCCACTAACTCCAATTCATCCCCAACGGTATTAATTCCCAATCCTGTGAGTCAACCAACAACAAATCCTAGTGGAATTAACCAAAATCCTGTCAGTAATCCTCAAAACAATAATATTTTAGTAATTATAATTACGGCTTTATTAGTGGCGTTAGGAGTGTCAGGAGGGTTTTTGATAGTACAACAAAGAGCGGAAACTCAAGCAAGATTAGAAGCCATAGAGAAAGAAAAAGAGGAAGCTGAAGCTAAATTAGCCGATGAACAAAAAAAACGAGAAGAAGAAGAAGTTAAACGACAAGAAGCCGATAAAATGAGGTTACAAGCCGAGCAAGAAAGAACGAAAGCTGAACAATTACGGAGAGAAGCTGAAGAAAAAGCCCGTAATCAATCAGTTAGAACGGTTGTGGTTGATTCTTCTAATCTTAATCTTAGTAGAAATAACCCCTCTCCTTCTATTACTTGGCAACCTCGTTGCGGTGATAATTGGGATAGTTATAGTGAATGGTGGGCAGTTAAAGGACCAAAATCTGCTTTAAGTACTGTAAAAAATAATTATTGTGGGGATGCGTTAATTGTCAAAGGAGAAACTCAAGTTGCTAGTTTTAAATCAGAAAGCGCCGCTTGGAGTTTTGCTAATAGCTTAACTACTACCTCTGGTTATAATTTTTGGGTAAAAAAAAGCGATCGTCGCTAATTTGAAATCAAATAAAACTATCAAATAATGTCTGATAAACATTTTAAATCACTAAATTTTTTATTTATTTTTATTGCTAGTGTAACAATTGGCGTTGTTTCTGCTTATATTTACACTAGCGATTTTTTTGAGAAAAAAGAACAAAAGTCATCATCAAATACTGTTGAAAAAAACATTCCAGAAAATAAGATTGAACCCTCAGAAAAAGAGAACATCATAGAAAATAAAATTGATTCTAATATTGTTGAAAATCAGTTAGAAACTCAAGAAAAAATTTACTCTGATTACTTAAATCAAGGGGCATTTTATTTTAAATCTGTTACCGACAATTTCTCGCAAATAAATGAAAATATAGACGAATTGACAGGTAAAAATATTTTAGAAAATACCAAAATTAATCTTAATAATTCTCAAAAATTTTTAGAGGCTATTCCTCCTGAAAGTAGATATTATAACTATGCTCAAGAATATCAAAAATATATTGTTCAATATCAGGAATCAGCGAAAAAATGGGAAGATTATTTTAATAATAAAAATCGTTATCAAAATCAAAATATATTACCTCCTAATTCTCCTGACTTAACAATTAAAAATAAAGCCGTTTTTGTTAATGCGATGAAACCAAAATCAATTGTCTTAACTTTTGATGATGGACCTACTTCAGAATATACTATTAAAATTTTAGATATTTTGAAAAAATATAACGTCAAAGCGACTTTTTTTGTCGTGGGTAAAAGAGTTCAAAAAAATTGTCCAATTATACGAAGAATGTATCAAGAAGGTCATGAAATTGGGAATCATTCTTATACTCATCCTTATCTTACTAAAATTTCGATCGAAGAACAACAAAAAGAGATAGCATATACTCAGCAAATTATTCAACAATGTATCGGTTATCAACCCCGATGGTTTCGAGCGCCTTATGGAGATCAAAATCCTGATTTATTAAATATAGTAAATAGATTTGGTTTAAAGAATGCACAATGGACAATTGATACTAACGATTGGCGTAATAGTAGTAATATAAAAACTATCACTAATTTAGCAATTAATAATAATAGTCCTGCGGTTATTTTAATGCACGATGGAGCAAAAACTAATCCTAATTTTATTCATCCAGAAGAAAGTTTAAGTCGTATTAATACAGTAAATTCTTTAGAAAATATTATCATTAATTATCAAAATAGAGGTTTTAATTTTTATACCCTGAGTAATGCAATCAAATAGTTTTTAAAATTTGCAATTTTTGAATTTAAGATATATTCTATACAAAAACGATCGAACTAACATAAAAATCAATCCCTAAAAACAATCATGATCAATCAAAATTTATTATCAAGAATTACCTTTAATCGAGATATTTTAGCAGGAAAACTGATTATTCGGGGGTTAAGAAAAGAGAAAAATAGCGATCACCAATTGACGTGACGGGCTCAAACACCTATAAATTCGTGTACAGTAAATTAGTTGTTTTGTATTAACCATTGTTGGCTCAAATCGCTGAATCTTCTTACTAGACTGAATTTTAGATAATTTATGAAATTTTAGCTTTTTGAGTTTTGATTTTTTGTTCATTAATCATTCAGGTTAAATATTAAATATTAACTTCTGCATTTTCCTTCGATGAATGATTACAGTTGGATTCAGAGAGACTATGACTTTCTTTCAATTGCTTTGCAAATTCAGTATTATGAGAAGCATTCTCAGAAGATGATTTTTTTTGTGAGTTATTCAGCAAACCCTAGGTATAGCGTTTTTTTAAATTATGAGGTAAATTTTTTTATAGCCTGTTGCCCGTTGCCTTTTCCCTTAACATAAACATACAATTAATTTTACTCACCTACTTAAAATGATGTTTTGGCGTAAATTTGCTCAAGATAAAATGGCTATGGCAGGATTATTGACATTAACATTAATTATCCTCAATATCCTGATTTTGCCCTTATTCTATCAAACCTCGATCGAGCAAATTGATTTTACCAAGGCGACTCTTCCCCCCAGTTTTGACCATCCATTTGGTACAAATGATCTAGGACAAGATCAACTAGCAAGGGCATTATTTGGCGGTAGAATCTCCTTAACCGTAGGAATCAGTGCGATGGTAGTTTCTATCACTTTGGGAACACTTATCGGTTCATTAGCAGGTTATTATGGAGGTATCCTCGACAATATTTTGATGAGAATAACCGATATATTTTTATCTTTACCTCAACTTCCCGTATTATTATTAGTGGTTTATCTATTTAGGGAAGCCATTAAAAATCTTTTAGGAGCTCAAACAGGAATTTTTGTTTTAGTAATATTAGTGATAGGCTTATTAAATTGGATGCCTGTGGCGCGACTGGTGAGAAGCTCATTTTTACAATTAAAGGAAAGAGAATTTGTTAGTGCCGCCAAAAGTTTAGGGGCAAATTCTTCTCGTATAATCTTAGTGCATATTCTTCCTAACGTTTTCAGTGTTATCGTAGTTGCCGCCACTTTATCTATTGGTAACGCCATTATTGTGGAGTCCACCCTCAGCTTTTTAGGATTAGGTTTTCCGCCTGATATTCCCACATGGGGAAGAATGCTTTATGATGCTCAAAATTATCTTTCCTCTGCCCCCTATATGGCGATATTTCCGGGGTTAGCTATCTTTTTGACCGTTTTAAGTATTAATTATATAGGAGATGGCTTAAAAGACGCTTTAAATCCCACCTCATAAGGGCTGGTTTTTAATATTCACGAAAAGCCAAGACAAGAAAGGAATCAAGACTAGCTAGAAGCCATCTAAGTTTACGAAAAAATTTTTATTTACTCAACTCACTTTTACTGCTTCGTGATATTCTAATTAAGGTTCATTGGCAAGTGTCTTCAGGAAATCATTATTAATGGAACAAGATTTAGCACAAAAGACTCAAACTATCTTCTCTATTACAGAGATTCAAGAATTATTACCCCATCGTTATCCCTTTGCTTTGGTCGATCGAATTATCGATTACACCGAAGGACAAAAAGCAACAGGAATTAAAAATGTAACCATCAATGAACCTTTTTTTCCAGGGCATATTCCCAATAAACCGATAATGCCGGGGGTTTTACAATTAGAAGCTATGGCACAAGTGGGGGGAGTGATATTAACATTATTACCGGGGATGAAAGGTAAATTTTTCGCCTATGCAGGAGTTGATAAAGCTCGTTTTCGCCGTCCAGTCATACCAGGTGATCAGTTAATAATGACAGTAGAGTTGCTATCATTTAAACGAAACCGTATTGCTAAAATGCAAGGAAAAGGGTTAGTGGATGGACAATTAGCGGTAGAAGCAGAAATGCTATTTTCTCTTTTAGATTAATTTTTAGTCCCTGAATGAGATAAGTTTTAAAATCAATGATTGACATGGTGAATTTTTTTTGTCCATTATCATTGCTAATTTTATCCAATATATAATTAATTATTTTACGAATCGTGATACATCCTACTGCTATTATTGATCCCAAAGCTGAGTTAGATTCTACGGTGGAAGTTGCCCCTAATGTCGTCATCGGTGCTGATGTGAAAATTGGTGCAAACACTGTTATTGGTGCTAATGTAGTCATTTCTGGACCTATTGAAATCGGTTGTGATAATCAAATTTTCCCGGGGGCGGCTTTAGGTTTAGCACCTCAAGATTTAAAATACAAAGGTGGGAAAAGTTCCGTTAAAATTGGGCATCGTAATATCCTTCGAGAATATGTCACCGTTAACCGCGCCACAGGAGAAGGAGAAGAAACTGTCATTGGTAACGATAATCTTTTAATGGCTTATGTCCATGTTGCCCATAATTGTATTTTAGGTAATGGTATTGTTATTGCCAACTCTGTTGCTTTAGCAGGTCATGTGGAGGTAGAATCTAAAGCTGTTATCGGTGGTATGCTAGGGGTTCATCAATTCGTAAAAATTGGTAAAATGGCAATGCTAGGCGGTATGAGTAGGATCGATCGAGATGTACCACCTTATATGTTAGTGGAAGGCAACCCCTCCCATGTGCGCTCTCTTAATTTGGTTGCCCTCAAAAGAAATAAGTTTGACTCCGATGATATTGCCCTAATGAAAAAAGCCTATAAGATATTATATCGATCGAACCTCACCATCAGTCAAGCCTTGAAAGAATTAGAACCATTATGCCATAACGAACATATCGAACATTTAGTGAGATTTATGGAATCATCCGTTAATGATAGAAATAGGCGAGGATTAATTAACGGCATAAAATAAATCGGGGTTGCTGAAAAAGTCTTTTGATGGGGATAGGTGTCAGGTTAAATAATGAAAAATAACGGCTCTTCTACAGTAGTTATGTAAAATTAATAGAAAATAATTAATATAAACTTTAT
>NZ_JBLZFY010000085.1:0-18027 GCF_050753365.1 Geminocystis sp. CENA526 | reverse complement strand
TATTAAACAGAACAAAACAAAACTCAGTATTTTTACTTGATAAGTTAGGAGATTTGTTTATATTTTTCTTATAATACTAGATGACGTGCGGAATGTGGGATCTTAAATATATGAGGGTTGAATAGTATTCAACCCCTACAAATTCAAAAGTATGATTTCTGGAATCTATGCAAGTTCGATCGAGCTATTTCCTTATTAAAGCGCCCCGGCGGCAGTTCGATCGAATACACTGTTACTAAGATGGCTAGTAATATTCATCGCCTGACAAATGGGCATACCATCCAAACCTTGAGGATAATCGATAACCGTTACCGCTCCATTTCCTTGTTTAATATTCCAAAAATTAGCAGATTTTAAACCTAGTAAATAACAGATAATAACCTTATTAATTGCATCATGAGCAGTTACTAAACCAGTCTTCATTTTGCCTTCTTCTAGGTTTTCTTTGATGATTTCATGCCAAGAATTGACTGCTCTTTCCCAAACTTGATCTAAATTTTCCCCTTCAGGCATCTGCACTGTTTCAGGTTTTTCTTTCCATTCATTTAACAAGCCCGGATATTCTGCTTCAATTTCTTTCTCTAATTTACCCTCCCATAAACCGTGAGATATTTCTTCTAAATCTTTCTTAGTAGTAAGACTGATATTTGGATGATTTTGTAAAATAATTTCGGCGGTTTCTTTAGGGCGTAATAATGGACTCGTCACCGCAAAATCGATCTTAATATCCTTGAGAAAATCTCCTGCTTTTTGTGCCTGTTGTCTGCCGTTATCATTGAGAGGAATATCTTTAACTCCCTGAAATCTCGACATTCTATTCCATTCTGTTTCTCCATGACGTACTAATAATAACCTTAAACCTTGTTTTTGTTCAGGGCGAAAATCTGGTAAAGGCATCCCTAAATGAGATGTTTGATTTAATGATTCTAACTGCACAGCATCGCCGAAATTACCACTAAAATTAAGGACATTAATACAGCAATTAGACTGTTGAATAGTGTGATAATAACTAGCAGACATTCCCAAGGCGGTTAAAATTAAACAACGATTAATGCCATTGTGAGCAGTTATTAAAATAGTTTGGTTATGATGTTGGGGGATGATTTCTTGCCAAAATTCCTGCGCTTGACGGTATAAATCCAACACGGGATAAAAGTCCTTCCCCTCCACTGTCATCTTTAACTCATGGGGTTTTTCTTTCCAAAGGCGATATTCTTCGGGATATTCTCTTTTTACGTCTTCTTTTTTCCATTTTTCCCAGATAGGAAGATTGATTTCTCTTAATTTTTCGGCAACGATCAGATTAGGATTATGATCATTTAATTCTTGAATAATTTGGGCTGTTTTATGCGCTCTTTGAAGGGGGCTACAATAGAAACCGTCAAATTCGATCGATTTTAGGGCATTTCCGAGCAAATTAGCTTGTTGTTCGCCTTTTTCCGTTATCACAGATTCATTACAACGTCCTTGAATCATTTTTTGTGCATTGTAGCTACTTTGACCATGACGAACTATAATTACACGGGTAGTCATTAGAATATAAATTTAATATAAGTGTTAAATACAAACATTAGTTTATCAGTGAACAGATAGATTTAAACTCCATATTCTCGAAAAGTTTAGATTGCATCATTATTTAGCTGGATATTAGGTTAAATTGAAACTGTCAATATATAATAATTTCATTTTTAAAATAATCAAAGTCATATTTAGTAAAGTTTATATTAATTATTTGCTATTAATTTATCATAACTAATGTAGAACAGTCTGAATTTTTGATTAATCTCTATTTGCTCAATTCCGATAACAACTCAAAATTTGATATGATATAAAAAAGGGTTAACAAAACTTTACATATTGTCAAAAGGGGTAAATAATATGAGTCAAAGCTCGATCGATCGACCAGAAAACCACGAAAATAATGGAAAATCTAATATTGTGCTTAATTTAGACTCCCCTAATCTTCCCATTGATGATGACATTCCAGAGGAAAATAAAAAAGGCAACGGTTTAATACTAGGTATCCTCTTGGGCATCATTGGTACAATGATTGGCATGAGAATTGTCAGTGGAAATCCGGCGACAGAAAATGTTGCTACTCCTTCTCCAATGGTGATAGAAAACACCAATACAAAGCAAACCATTACCACTACCCAAGCAAGAATTAGACAAATCGACAGGAAAATACAGGCAACGGGTACAGTTTCTCCCTACGAATTAATTCCCGTCATGTCTCAAAGTAGCAATCTACAAATTAAAGAAGTGTTAGTGGACGAAGGTGATATAGTTACCCAAGGACAAGTTTTAATTAGACTTGATGATACCATTTTACAAGCAGAGTTGAAACAGGCTCAAGCAGGGGTAAATCAAGCTCAAGCTAGACTCACAGAAGTGAAAGCGGGTACAAGACAAGAAGAATTGCAAAGGGCAAGGGAAAATGTTAATTTTGCTCAAGCGGATGTTTTACAAGCGGAATCGGATTTACAATTAGCTCAAACTAGACTGGAAAGAAATAAAGAATTAGAAGCGCAAGGTGCAATTCCTAGGGATAGACTAGACGAGTTGATTAACGATGAATCTACCAAAAAATTTAATGTCACCAAAAATAAAGCCCGACTGAGAGAGGCGAAGGAAAGACTAGCAGAATTACAAAAAGGGGAGCGCCCTGAAGTTATCGCCCAAGCAGTCGCTAATTTAGAAGAAGCTCAAACTAGAGTAAGATTAGTTCAAGCAAGGTTAAAGGATACGGTCATAACCTCCCCTGCTGATGGTAAAATTGCGCAAAGAAACGCTAGAGTGGGAGATGTCACTTCTTCTTTTAATCTCGATCGACAACTATTTACTATTATTGAACAAGGGCGACTAGAATTACAAGTCAGAGTACCAGAAAATCAGTTAAAAGAGGTAACATCAGGGCAAAGAGTGTTAATTAACTCCTCAGCTAATCCCGATATGCAAATAACTGGTATCGTCAGAGAGATTAACCCTGTCATTGATGAGCAATCTCGTCAAGGGATTGTTAGGATAGACTTACCCAAGGATACTAACTTAAAAACAGGAATGTTTGTGCAGACATCCATTATTACTAACACAAAACCCCTGTTAACTGTACCCATGACGGCGGTTTTACCTCAAAGAGATAGCAGTGGAATTGTTTATATCGTCAATGCAGACAATACCGTCAAGGCGCAAACAGTGACGTTAGGAGAAATCATCGACAATCAGGATATAGTCATTCTCTCTGGATTAAATGCAGGAGATATGATTGCCTTACAAGGGGTGAATTATCTTCAAGATGGTGGAGAGGTAATCGTGCAAAAATGAAACAGTCCTGCGCCTCATAGGAGGACGGGATAGTTCATAGTAGGAGATTTACTGGGAAATTTATTAGGTTTATGATGGCGTTGAATATCAGGTTGAAGTTCGGCTAAATCAATAACATTATCGGCGACATTTTTTAATTGTTGACTGAGACATTGAGCAGTAGAAATCACACTAACTTGGCAACCTTTGGCTTTAACTTGTTCTAAAGAATAGGTAAAATCTCCATCGCCAGAAACTAAGATAATATGATCATTTTTGTTAGCATTAATGGCAATATCGGTGGCAATTTGAACATCATCTCCTTTGTTTTTATAGTTACCTTGGGGAAGTTGTTTTTTTAAAGATTCAATAACGTTATAACCATTGCGTTGAAGATATTTGATAAAGTTATTTTGATCGGCAGTAGGATTGTCAGCAACTGCGAAATAATAGTTAAAAATTACATTTTCTTGACCATGAGCGATATATTGAGCAAAGGCAGTAAAGTCAATTTTGAAGTTTAAAAAGTCACTAGCGCCTAAAGTATTTGCACCATCAATATAAACACGGGTAACAGGTTGAATATGAGCGGTTTCAGTGTCTTTTTTACGAGTAACCGCAACGGCATGAGAAATTAATAAACCACCACTTACAAAATTAATGACATCTTCTTTAGCAACTCCTAAACCTGCGATAAATAAACCAGAAACTGCACCGATGAAAGTTTGAGTTTTCATAATCTTTACCCTGTTATTTAACAATTTCTAGGTTATCTTGGTGATGGGTAAGGGGGTTTTCTTACTCTAGGGGTGTTGAAAAAGTATGAGTGGTGAAGGTAGGGAAGAGGGAAGAGCGGATTTGGGAAAAGGGAAGAGAAATTTTTGAAATACTCAAATTATGATCTTGTTAAGTAGGGTTTGCTGAATAAATCGGAAGACTAGGAAAATCAAGGGATTCAACACATTAAATTAACTAAAAAGTGTCCAATTTTCACAATTTTTGGTCAAAAACTGGGAATTTTTAAGGTTTCGATCGAAGGTTTTTTGATATGATGATTTTAATTAGTAACAATGGAGAAGGAATTGATGCAGAGTAATATCGATATAGAAAAAATGCAAAATCCTTCAGAATTGTTCACTTGGCTTAAAGAAAATACTGCCCTAGGTATTCTACCAGATGAGGTTCTCGGTTCGATCGAACCTTTACTCAAAAAAGTCTCTTTGTCTGCTAAACAAATCATTGTCGATCGAGATCAAGAAATAGCACAATTATATATATTAGAAGAAGGGAAAGTGCAAACGGTAGGGATTAACGAAAATTTCTCCCTCCTATCAGGGGCTGTAATTAATCTTCAAGAATTGTTATTACAACAAAAGGCAAAATACTCTTTGCAAACCTTGACTAACACAACATTATGGAGTATTTCTGCTGTAGAATTTAATAGATTAGTCACTCAATATCCTCAAATTAGTCAAGCCTTTACCTCACAATTAGCTCAACAAGTAGCAAGTTTGTCTTCTCAATTAACCTTTGAGCAAGAAAGACAAACGGTATTGCGTCCATACTTAGTCACGAAGGCAAAACGAGGTATTGTGGGTAAAAGTCGTTATGCAGTGAGACTACGACAGCAGGTAAAAAATGCCTGTGACGATCGAGATTCTGTGGTAATATTTGGGGAGCAAGGATTAGAGAAGGATAATATCGCCGCCTTAATTCATTATAGCTCGATCGATCGACACCAACCGATGATCAAAGTTGACTGCGGAAAATTACAAGCCAGTGGAGCGGAATTATTTGGTAGAGTCGGAGGAAAACTAGGTTTAATTGAAGCCTTGGGGAAAGGTACATTAGTTCTCAATAATATTCAAGATTTACCTCCAGAGTTGAATGACGCTATCCTCCAGTTATTAAAAAATAACACTTACTATCCCGTTAACCGTTCTGATACCTCTAACACCCCCCAAAAAATTTCTCAAGCGCGTTTAATTGTCATTGCCGAAAAAGCCCTCTCTGATATTAATAACAATGTCACCCATTTAATTAAAGTGCCTCCCCTGCGAGTCAGAAAAGCCGATTTAGCAGATCAAGTGAACTATTATATTAGTTTAATTTCTCGATCGAAAAAAGTCAACAAACCGCAAATTACCCCCGAAGCCTTACGCCGTTTACAAGGTTATGATTTTCCTAACAATTTACGGGAATTAGAAAACCTCATTGAAAGATCGATCGGACAGCTTTCAGGATGTAATCAATTAACAGAAGAAATTATATGGCCTTCTCAAAGTAAAAAGCAACAATTTCGCTTCAATTTACTCAATGCCTATCCTAAACTTCGTAGTTTTCTGCGCAGCCCTTGGTATCCCGATCGAGTCAATTACGGCTTTACTTTAACGATTTTTGCCTTAGTTGTCGGAATTTTGTTTTTAGCCCCCCAAAATCGTCAGGAAAACTTCGCTCTGAACATTTTTTGGGCTTGGTGGTGGCCTCTAATTTTAGTGCTATTTCCCTTTGTCGGACGTTTATGGTGTGCGTTTTGTCCTTTTATGATTTACGGTGAAGTGACGCAAAAACTATCATTGTGGTTATTTCCCCGACAATTAAAAAGTTGGCCCCGACAAACAGCAGAAAAATGGGGGGGATGGTTTTTATTTGCCCTTTTCACCCTGATTATTTTATGGGAAGAATTGTGGGATTTACCCAACACAGCCTATCTTTCCGCTTGGTTACTGTTAATTATTACCGCCGGAGCGATGATTTGTTCCGCTATCTTTGAAAGACGTTTTTGGTGTCGTTATCTTTGCCCGATTGGAGGCATGAATGGTTTATTTGCCAAACTTTCCATCATTGAACTACGCGCGCAACAGGGAACTTGCTCTGCTGAATGTACTACTTATCAATGTTATAAGGGAGGCGCACAAAAAGGAGAAGGATTAGAAACCCTCGGTTGCCCTTTATATTCTCATCCTGCCCAATTACAGGATAATCGAGATTGTGTATTGTGTATGACGTGCTTAAAAGCCTGTCCTCATCGCTCTGTAACGGTTAACCTTCGCCCTCCAGCCATTGAATTATGGACAACTCATCAACCTCGTAGTTATGAAATTGCTTTATTATTTCTGCTTTTAAATGCGGTGTTTCTCCATAAACTACCTCAAATTAATCATTTACTAGGCTTAGGATTAGATTTAAGTCAATTTTGGATACATTCTTTAGGTTCGATCGTGGTGTTAATTGTACCCCTTATTATACCCTCGATCGGCTATGGTATCATGTATCTAAGCACTAGAATCAAAAACCGACAACCTAAGAGTTTCATCGAATTAGCTTACGGTTATTTACCCTTAGTTTTATGTGCCAATATTGCCTATTATCTTCACTTAGGTTTAACAGAAGGAGGAAGAATTTTACCCGTAGCGTGGGCAACTTTTGGCTTAGATGGAAGTAATTTACCAATTTTCGTGGCACATCCTGCGGTAATCACCTTTTTACAAGGATTTAGCCTTATTTTTGGCATGATTTGTGCGGTGATTCTTAGTCAAAAAATCGCTCGTCAATCTATTAAAACCTTGTTACCTCAACATTTTTCTTTAGTGGCATTGAGTTATTTATTTTGGCAAATAATTAGTCTAAATGTTATCTCGAACTGAACTAAATTATTCGTAAGAGAGCCACTATTTTTTCGATCGAACTTCAATATGTTATGGGATACTTTATAAAATTTCATCAAGGGAAGTTGGAATATTTTGATAGCTATTTAACTTAGCTAATTCGTCCTTAAAAAGATGTCTATTTTTACAAGTATCACATCGATTATGATGAGGAAAATCTATATTATTTTCCAAATATTGATTAGTTAAATTTTCCAGTGTATCTAACAAATTATTTAATTCTTGTAAGGTTCGATCGTGCTTACTTTTACTATATTTAATAGATAAATTTTCGGGGGGGTTAGGTAATTTAATAAACCAATATTCAAAAGAAATTTGCTCAGGAAGATAATTAAGTTTTTCTGTTAACATATAAAGATATAACTTGGTTTGCCAACTATTCTCAATTTCTTCAACTTTGTTTCGTTTTTCAAAAGTTTTCCAATCACAAATTATCGCTTTATTAGGATATAAAATAATTAAGTCATAAACGGCTGTAAAAATAAAATTTCGGAGGGTATAAGTTAAAGAATATTCAGCTTTTTTTGTCAGCAAATTCGGGGATTTCCATAAATTTTCTGAAGCATAAATTAAAGCCTTTAAAGATTCGTTTAAATTATCATCGTCTGTGAAAATTTGATTTAAAGACAATCCAGCGTGATATTGTTGCATTTTTAAGTGAAATAATTTGCCCCATTCTCCACTTTTATCTAAGGTTAAATTCGGAAAAGATTGTAAATGTTGTAAATATTTTTTTTGAAATAAAGGAGGACAAGTTTGTAAAATGTTTAAATGAGTTTGAGATAAGTGCCAATATGATGTCATAATATTGATAGTTTTATTTTTATATAGAAATCGATAATTCGATATTCTTTAGCTAAATTATCCTAAATAATTACTATGTCAGAAGTTGATAAAATACTCTTAGTAGATGATGAACCTGGTATTAGAGAGTCAGTACAAGCATATTTAGGTGATAACGAAAATTGGCAAGTAGAAGTTGCAAGTAATGCCAAAGAGGCTTGGGAAAAGTTACAACAAGATACTCCCGATTTAATTATCTCAGATATTATGATGCCAGAGGTTAATGGTTTAGAGTTTTTGGCACAATTAAAGGGGGATATTCGTTTTCAAAATTTACCAGTAGTTTTTTTGACAGCAAGAGGTATGACAAGTGATCGAATTGAGGGATACACTGCCGGGTGTGATGCTTATTTACCGAAACCCTTTGATGTGGATGAGTTAGAGGCAATTGTCAGAAATTTATTAGAGAAGAAAAAACAACAGAAAGAGAATACAGGCGGTAATTTACAGTTAGATGAATTAGTTAGGGAAGTAAAAGACATCAAGGATAAACTAGAAAATACCTCTAAATTAACTATAACCGATCCTCCCATGTCGATCGATCTCACCCCTAGAGAACAAAGCGTGTTAGACTTAGTAGCACAAGGTTTAATGAATAAAGAAATCGCCAAAACCTTAGAAACCAGCGTGCGCAATGTGGAAAAATATGTTAGTCGGCTTTTTAGTAAAACTGGTACAAATAGTCGTACAGAATTAGTTAGATTTGCCTTAAAACACGGCTTGACGGAGTAGTTTAAAATTAAATAGAGTTTGCTGAATAAATCCAAATGAAGAATGAAGAATGAAGAATGAAGAATGAAGAATGAAGAATGAAGAATGAAGAATGAAGAATGAAGAATGAAGAATGAAGAATGAAGAATGAAGAATTATCAACTATTCACTATTCTCATCAAAAGACTTTTTCAGCATCCTCTCAATAATAATAGTATATTATTACTAACAAAGTTGATATTTTAAAATCATTTTTTCGTCAATTTCTACTCCAATACCTGAATTTTTTGGTACATCAATAGTAGAATCTTCTGAGTTTAATTCGATGAGGGAGGTAATTATATCTTCTCGAAAATAGCGATTTGTAGCAGAAATATCGGCAGGAAAGACAAAATTAGGTAAACTGGCTAAATGTAGATTTGTTGCCCTTCCGATGCCAGACTCTAGCATTCCACCACACCATAATTTTATCCCTGCCTGTTGGCATAAGTGATGAATTTCTAGGGCGTTGCTTATACCGCCAACCCTTGATACTTTGAGATTGATAACTTGGGCAGATTTTAGTTCGATCGATAATCGAGTATCATGGACAGAGTTGATACTTTCATCGAGACAAATAGGGGTATTAATGCGACTTTGTAGATAACTATGATCTAATAAATCATCATAAGCCAAAGGTTGCTCAATCATGATCAAATTTAAGTCATCCATAGATTGCAATAAGGGTAAATCATCAAGGGTAAAAGCCGAATTTGCATCTGCCATTAACATCAAATCGGGATATTTTTCTCTCACTGCTTGTAAAGGTTTTAATCCCCATGAAGGGGAGATTTTGAGTTTGACTCGTTGATAACCTTGGTTGACAAAATTTTCAACATTTTTTAACAACAAATCTATATCGTCAGTTAAAGAAACGCTAACTCCTACTTTAATTTTATCTCTTACTCCTCCTAATAATGTTGATAAAGGGATATTTTGGGCTTTAGCAAAGACATCCCAAACTGCACAATCTAAAGCTGATTTTGCCATATTATGCCCCCTTACAAAAGCAAATAAATCTCTAATTTCTGTAGGAGAATTAATGATTTTTCCTAAGATTTTTGGTATTAAAAAATCCTCTAAAATATGTTTAGCAGTTTCGATCGTTTCATAGGTATAATAAGGTTGTGTAAAAACTGGACATTCTCCCCATCCCGTTAAACCTTCACTTTCGACGGAAATAATTAAACAAGTGTGATTTAATAATTCTCCATTACTAAACTTAAAAGAATTAATAAAAGGTATTGATAAGTTATATAATTTTATTTGTTCTATTTTCATAATATTTTATTTACACCACTTTTTACTGAATAAACTACATTTTTCATCTCTCGCAAAGTCTGTATCTCGATACACTCGATAACCATAGATAATAGTAAATAAGGCTGATTTAACAAGTATTTTGATGAGGATAAGTTTTTAGATTGTATCTATTAGGGTGTTAATTCTTGATTATCCATATTTTTGTACTAACGAAAATTTTTTTTTGAACAGATGATGAAATATACTATACCATTAATTACAAATAGTGATTAAGAGGGGGTATTAAATTATGATCAATTTCTTGATAAATTGGGTTGGAGTGATAATTATTATCATCGTCGCTATTATTTTGATATTGATAGAAATTAGAGATATTAACCGCTATATTAAAGAAGATTTTACCTTAATTGAGGATGCGATCGAGCTTCTAAAAGCAAAACAAAATCAGAAAACAATTAGCAAGAGTGAATGTAATAATAACAACCTATTTTTATGGTTAATTAAACATTTAGAAGGAGACACTTATTCTAATAATATTAAAGCAACAAAAGATAAGAATAACTTTTATCTACTATCCTCTTATCCTAGTATATTAACAAAATCAGTACCTCGAAGCCCTGTTTATTTTTCTCCTACTTTATTAACAGCATTAGGCATTTTAGGAACATTTTTAGGAATATTTTTAGGGTTGCAAAAAGTTGGTACAAATATAGGTGATACTCAAACCTTATTAGATTCTTCTAATCAATTATTAGCAGGGATGAAAACGGCTTTTTCTACTTCTTTAGTGGGGTTGGGAAGTGCCAGTTTAATGATGATTGGTTTAAGTTATGGTGGAAAATTAAGACAAGATAAACGTAACGATATTAGGAACAAATTATCACAAATTGCCTATGTCGAATCATCTCACAAATTACTGTCTCGTCTCGATACTTCTTCCATCAAAGAAGCGAGTAACAGTTTAGAAAATGTTAGTCAAAGTTTAAACTTTTTAACTAATTTAACTCCTCAAAATATTGCCTTAGCCATTAAAGAAGTTATCGCCTCCGATGATAGTATTTTAGTGCAACAATTACAGACACAAAATAGCTATTTAGAAAATCTTACCCCAAGTTCGATCGTTCAAGCCCTTCAACCTTTAGTAATTCCCATACAAGAAGAATTAATTAGTTTGAAACAAATACAAATAGAGCAACAATCTACCATAGAATTATTAATCAGGGAATTGCGTAACGAATTAATCGAACCAGTTGTACAAAGATTGGATGAAAGCGCTAAACTAACGCAGGAGGCTTCCCTTGCCGTAAGAGAATTGAAAGAAGAATTAGGCAGTATAGTCGAAAGTCTTGCTAACGCAGTAAAAACCATTCAAGAATTTCAACAAGACACCCTCATTAAGCTACAACAATTCGTCCGCAGTTTACAACAGATATTAAATCAGTTTAGCAACGACACAAAATCAGTTTTACAACAAGTCGCCACAGAAATTAATAACGCCGTAGCTGAAAGTATCGCTGGAATGGAAGCGCAAAGACAAGGCTTTGAAAATAGTACTAATCAAGCCTCCAATACCTTCAGAGGAATTAAAGAAGACTTGCAGGAAGCATTAACAACTCAAGCAATTCAACAAAAAGAAATGTTAGAAGGGGTGAAACAATCTACCCAAGATATTTTGCAAAAAACCAATGAGGCATTTAGTCAACAAACAGAAACCATTGCCAAAGTAGGGGAAGAAGCCTCCCAGTTGATGAATCAGGCAAAAGAAAATCTTTTAGAAACTCTGATGAATATTGATACGATATTAGAGCAAACTCGCATTACTTTACAAGAGGAATTGGAAACATTTAGATTAGAATATCAAGCCTCCTTAACAGAATTTTTTGAGCAACAAAATCAATGAATAAGACAAAAAATATATGGCAATTCTCGTTTTGGTGAGGTACAAAAATTGTCGTTGAAAGGCAAGAGGCAATAAAAAAATGTATCTCATAATTTTAAAAAACGCTATATATAATTAAAATGTATTTATTTAAAAAATTCTAATAAATAAGCAATTAAGTTAGAATTAATTTAGTTAAACTTAGAAGTCAATCAAATTTATGAAAACACCAATTTATCCCGACTCTATCCCTCAATCTGGAATTTATCCTCCCCCTACCGAAGAAGAGTCTATTAAAGTGAAAAAAATTATGGCGGAAGCAAAAAAAAGAGCTAAATTAAATCCTGCCAAAAATGCTCAAGAAGCATGGGAAAAGTTAGATAAAGCTATTCAGGAAATTAGACAAGATTTTTTACTTAAAAAATGAGGAAAAAACCTTTAGTTATTGTAGATACTTCAGTATTTATTTCTGCCTTACGAAGTTCTAATTTACAATCTGCCCCTAATCTTATTATAAAATATTGGTTAGAGTATAAATTTACTTTAATCCTGACTCCGCAAATTGAGGAAGAAATTACTCTTATTTTAATAAGACACCAAATTAAAGAAACTAAAATATTTAATTTGTTAACTGCTTTTGATGACTTAGCTTGTTATAAAGAAGGTATTTATCAAACTAATTTTTTAGATAAAATTGACTCTAAAGATAATATTTTTCTATCAGCTTCTTATGAAAGTAAAGCAGATTATTTAGTTTCTTTAGATAAGCATTTACTCAATTTAAAACATTTTCATCAAACTATAATTTTAAATCCTCAATCTTTTTTAAATCAACTTTCACAATACTAATAATATTATTTACTAATAATTAAAAAGAAAAAATGAGTGATTTTTTAGAATACGAAACTGAAGAAGAATTAATCGAGGAGCAAGATTCTGGAGTATGGTTATCGGTAGGGGATTTAATGTCAGGATTATTGATGTTTTTTGCCCTTTTATTTATTGCTGTATCTGCTCAATTAGTGCGGTATGAAGAAATTATTAAAACCCTTCCAGAAAGAATTATTAATGCTATAGAGGAAAAAATTGGAGATAAAGGCAATTTAACTAGAGAGGAAAAAACAGGAGATATTACCTTACCTAATGAGATTCTTTTTGATGAAGGTAGTTATCAATTAAAACCTCAAGGGCGTAGTTTTTTAAAAGAATTTATCCCTGCTTTTAGTGAAACAATTTTTGCTGATGATTTAATTAGTAGTCAAGTTAGTTTAATAATTATTGAAGGGCATACTAGCTCAAAAGGTTCAGAAAAAGATAATATGGAATTAAGTTTTAAAAGGGCGTTAGCTGTTACAGAATATATTAATTCGATCGAATTTCCCGATAAAGATAAATTTAAACAAAAATTATTAGCGGCAGGAAGAGGGGAGATTTCTGCTAATCAAGAATTTGACTCTCCTGATGATAGAAAAGTCGTGTTTCGTTTTCAATTTAAAAGAAAAGATTTGGAGGGAATTTTCAATCAAAAAGTTAACAATTAATCAGAAAATAGTAGCGGATAAATACGGTGGGCGGTGCTTCGCCCTACCTTCAAATCAAGTTTCTTATCAACCTAATGTAGTATTATTCTAAGTCTTTGCTACCGGGATTACGAGCTGGATCTCCAGAAAGGAAGCCAAAGATAAATAGTAATACGAAAAACGCAACTACAACGTTTACAACAATTTTAAGAGTTAACATTTTTTTTAATATACTCCGAATGATTTAATACTTGCTATATTCTACCTCAAAGAGGATTAGAAATTGAGAATTAAAAACTATTCACTATTCACTATTCACTATTCACTATTCACTATTCACTATTCACTATTCACTATTCACTATTCACTATTCACTATTCACTAATTAAAGTTATCGATGATAGCTTGAGCAAATTCAGAACATTTCAAAGGAGGCTCAACGGGAGGTGTCATCATTCTCGCTAAATCGTAGGTGACTTGTCGAGAGGCAATGGCTTTACTGATACCCTGACGAATTAAGTCGGCGGCTTCCTGCCATCCCATAAACTCTAACATCATCACTCCTGATAGGATAACAGAACCGGGGTTGATGCGATCGAGTCCAGCGTGTTTCGGTGCTGTTCCATGGGTAGCCTCAAAAATAGCACAGTTATCTCCAATATTAGCACCCGGTCCCATACCTAATCCTCCCACAATGGCGGCGGCGGCATCGGATAAATAGTCTCCGTTGAGGTTCATGGTTGCTAAAATAGAGTATTCATCGGGGCGTGTTTGAATTTGTTGGAAGATACTATCAGCAATTCGATCGTTTACCATAATCTTATCTTTCCATTGTCCATTACCGTGACTATTCCAAATGGCATCTAAAACGCTTTTGACTTCTTCACAGATAACAGCCTGTTTTTCTGGAGTTAAACTATCATACCCCGGATCAATTTTACGAGCATTATCTTCGATCGAAATATCGGGATTCGCCTCTTTATTGCCTAAAATCCATGATTCTCTTTCCGTGACACAAACATCTCTAAATTCAGTGATTGCCACTTCATAACCCCAATCACGAAACGCTCCTTCTGTATATTTCATGATATTGCCCTTATGAACTAAAGTCACCATTTGCTTATTTTTGGGCAACTTTAAGGCATTTTGAATTGCTCGTTTCACTAAACGTTGTGAGCCTTTTTTACTAATGGGTTTAATGCCAATACCTGCATCGAGAGGAATTTGTTTGTTTTTGTGTTCAGGTGTAGCAGGAATTAAGTCTTCATTAAGAATTTTAATCAATTTTTGTCCAATCTCTGAACCTTCTTTCCATTCGATACCTAAATATATATCTTCTGTGTTTTCTCGATAGACAATAACATCTAGTTTTTCTGGAGTTTTGTGAGGTGAAGGTGTGCCTTCATAATAACGACAAGGACGAACACAGCTATAGAGATCAAAAATTTGTCTTAAGGCAACGTTGAGAGAGCGAATACCACCACCGACAGGAGTAGTCAAAGGACCTTTAATAGCGATACCATATTCTCTAATAGCGGTTAAAGTGTCTTCGGGCAAATATTGGTAAGTGCCGTATTTTTCACAAGCCTCATCTCCAGCATAGATTTTAAACCAACTAATTTTACGTTTGCCACCATAAGCCTTTTCTACAGCAGCGTTGATGACTTTCTCCGAAGCAGGCCAAATATCGACTCCCGTACCATCACCACGAATAAAAGGAATAATGGGATTATCTGGCACGATGGGTAAACCATTCTCAAATGTTATTTTACTACCTACTTCTGGAGGTGTCAATTTTTCAAACATATTATTTTTTCTAATTACATTTTCCTTTGTTAGCATAATATGATAGTTACCAAAAATATAGTTAAATAGAACACTAACTTATTTTTAGCTTCATTAGGACTCATCCTAACTAGACGAACTACAACCCTATCGGCATTATTTTACTATATCTCGATCGAGAATCATCAATAGGGCATGATGAAAAAGTTTTTTGATGAGTCGAGATGCCCTACCTTCATTAATAATTTATCATAGTCAAAAGACTTCTCCAATAATTAGAAAAATGAGGGTTAAAACCCTTACTACGAACCAATAAACAATCTTTTCTGGAGATGTCTAAAGTATAAAAATCTAAAATTTTTTTATTCTCAATTCTCAATTCTTAATTCTTAATTCTCTTACCAATTCCCTGTAAAATTCCTTTACCAATTAAGCCAATTCCCTTACCGATAATATCGGTTAAAACGTAAATTAATGCTTTTCCGATGGTATTTTCTAGGGATTTAATACCTTTAGAAAGACTATCTCTTAATTCAATTAAAATTGTTACTAACCAAGGGATACCTTTAATAGTATTTAATTCTTCATGACGAGGATGAGTAATCATAAAATTTTCAATGCCCTCATAACTTAATTTAAACATAGAAAATCGATCGTCAAAAATATTTGTGGGATTTCGCCAGTATTTTTCTTTACGATATTTCCACACTAAATTATTACGAAACATAGCAACTTTTCGGGAAGATTTTAACTCCATTTTAAATAAATTATTTTTGATAATGACATCATCATAAAAACGATTCAGAATAAATGTCATTACCGAAAGGGATAAATTAATAATAATATTTTGCCAAATAATTTCCTCTAAATTTTTGCCTGAATCACTATCATATTGATAAACTTGACTGTCTATTATTAAAGGTTTTTGATGGATTTGATAATCTATTATGTCTAAAATAAAAGGAATTTGAATTAAAATTTTTTCTTGAATAAGATTAGCCTCTTTTAAGGTTAAATCCACTAAATCATAGGAATTATTTGGACTGGGTTTATAGTATCTACTTAAAAATTTTATGGCGGAATTTTGCCAGACATCTTTAACAAAAATATCGACTTTTTCAGATAATTCTTCTGATTCTATATTCAAATTGGCTAATTCATTAAGTTGATTTTTCCATTCTTCTATTAAGATAATCAATAATTCTTGTTTTTTTGATTCTTGCAATATATCAATTTCTAATAAATATCCTGTAGAATTTTTGAGGGAGGCTTGAATTTTTGCTAAAGTCAAATCATAGGTATTGTTAGGCACATCACTTAAAACTATTCCGCCTGAAGAATAGCCGATTTTTACCAGTTGACTATCTGGATTATTTTCTTGATTTTCTGACTCTTGAGAAGGGTTACTATTGAGATAATTATTGACTGTATAGCTCGAATTATTCGGCATCATTTGACTAATTAACCACTTGGCTAATTTTAGTTCTCTTTTTCTTCCTTGCCAATATAAAATATCGGCTAAAGATAATTTTCTACCTTGAATATAGTTATCAATATTTTTAATTTCTTGAGCAATTTCTCTTAAACCAATTTGGCATTGTTTTGACAACCAATTATTAATTTTTTTAGGTTGAATATTAGCGTTACTAAAATTAAAATAGTTTTCTCCTTTTGCACAAATTCTTAAGGTTTTAACCAATTCGTCAATGTCTGCATCTTTATAACAAAATCCTTTAATAATGGCAATATTACTTACTTCAGGCATGAATCCTGACGATAATAATAGCACGATCGAGATGTCCTGTTGATTTAATTGGGGAAGATAATTAAGAAATTGTTTAACTTTATCGGGATATTTATTAACATCTAAAGATACTAACCACAAATTAGGTTGATATTGAGACAAAAGAGTCTTCAATTCCGATGTTTTTCCTGTGGCAATGATATTTATATCTTGATATTCTTCGGTTTTTAATACTTCTTTTAATCCCAAAGCAAAAATGGGATCATTATCTAATAAAACTATACTTATTTCATCTTGATTTCCATTAATTAAAGACATTATATTTTACAGTAATGAAATTTGAGCAAAATTTATAATTAGTAACCAATGCCAGATGATTTAATCATCTTTTTAACCTAAGATTTAAGAGTTCGATCGAAACTTTAATTATCATTAATTATCGTTAATATTCCTAAAAAAATAAGTTAAAAACCGTTAATTTACTTAACTAAATCATAATAAATGATTCATTTGATGACTGTTTATGAGCAATCTTCTAAATCTTCATTATCTTTTTTATATCCGTAAAAATCAATCCGATAATGTTCAACTTTTACCCCTGTTTTTTCTTCGATTTGTTTAATCAATTCTGAAGGTAATTCTACTTTAATATCCATAATTTGATTCGTGTCTAAAATATTAACATGACTATGATCTTCGCAAAAATTGCCGTAAAGTCGCCCTTCATGTCGATCGACACATTCAATAATACCATGACTAGACAGAGCTTCCAAATTCTGATATACTGAGGTATGTCCAATATCCTTACCCTGTTGACTCAATCGATCGTAAATTTCTTTAGCTGATAAATGTTCTTCTTGTGACCACAAGAGTTCAAGAATAAAACGTCTTTGACGAGAAAGCCTCATCCCCAATTCCTGACAGCGATTGAGGGCATCTTTTAAGGAGCTAATTTTCCTTTTAGTTGCTCCTGTGTGTTCCATATATACTTTTAAACTCCTCTTAATATTCTGTTACAGTAAACTCATTACCACTTTAACCTAAGTGATGCAAATTGTGATAAAAGATAATTAAGAATTAAGAATAAAAAAGGCAAGAGTAATGAGTAATGAGTAATGAGTAATGAGTAATGAGTAATGAGTGATGAGTGATGAGTGATGAGTAATGAGTAACGTAGGGGTTTAATATATTAAACCCAACCCCACTAAAAAATATAATTATTTCTTCCCCCTCTTCCCCCTCCTGCCTCCTAAACACATCTCACGCCGCCGC
>NZ_JBLZFY010000084.1:0-18113 GCF_050753365.1 Geminocystis sp. CENA526 | reverse complement strand
CTCTTCCCCCTCTTCCCCCTCTTCCCCCTCTTTCTGACAGTTTCAATGGATTTTTACTTATCCCCAACTGGATTACTTATTCCTCTGTTATGATTATTAGTATGTGAAATTAATAATCAGTTCAATTATCTTTCATGGCTGAAAAGAAAGTCAGACACGTTTTAGGATTAAGTGGTGGCAAGGATTCTACCGCCTTAGCTATTTTACTACACAAGGAAATTCCCGATATGGAGTATTTTTTTTGTGATACGCACAAAGAACTTCAAGAAACCTACGATTACCTCGATCGAATACAAGCCCGTTTAGGCATTAAGATACATTATCTTAGCGAAAATAGGGGTTTTGATCATTGGTTGGCGATTCATGATGGTTTACTGCCGTCTCCGCAGATGCGCTGGTGTACGGTTAAAATGAAGATTAAGCCTTTTGAGGAGTTTGTCGGCGATGATGAGGCTATCAGCTATATTGGCATTCGTGCCGATGAAAATAGGGAGGGTTACATCTCTACGAAACCGAATATTAAACCCGTTTTTCCTTTCAAAGAGAGGGGTTTAGTTAAAGCAGATATTCTCCGACTGTTAGAAGAAAGCGGTATTGGCTTACCTGAATATTATAAATGGCGCAGTCGCTCTGGTTGTTTTTTCTGTTTCTTTCAGCGTAAATACGAATGGGTGATGTTGGCGGAGAATCATCCTGATTTGTTTGCAAAAGCCGTTGAATACGAGTCTAATCATCGAGATGGGCGCACCTATACTTGGAATCAGGGTGAAACCCTCTTGGAATTATTAGAGCGTAAAGACGAAATCATAGCACATCATCAACGATCGATCGCACGAGAGCAGAAAAAAGCTCCGAATCGCCCTTTAGCAGAGGCTTTAGAGTCAGTGTTAGATGACGATGATTCGACTTTACCTTGTTTAGTTTGTAATTTGTAAACCCTTAATTTAAACAAAAAAATGGAAACAATATTAGTTAATCAAGATAACAATAAAATCGAAAAATTCCTTAATCAAGCCATAGAAAAAAATCAACCGATTTTGTTAAAAGGAGAGACAGGAAATGCGGTATTAATTTCTGAATCAGAATGGAATGCTATACAAGAAACTTTATATTTAAGCTCAATTCCTAACATGATTGAATCCATAAAAGAAGGAGGAAAAACACCCTTATCAGAATGTATAGAAAAATCCAGTATCAGGGATATTTTAATGAGTAAATTATAATTTTAAAGGGGAATTATGTTATTACTATCTAAGACTGAAATTGAGAAACGCTTACAAATTTCGCTTAATCAACTTTTTGATATTTGTCAACAATGGAATATCAAAGAAATGGCTTTATTTGGCTCAGTTTTAAGGAATGATTTTAACAACGAAAGTGATGTTGATTTTCTCATCTCTTTTCAACCTAATACTCCTCAAGGTTTATTAACAATGTCTCAACTTAAATCTCAATTAGAATCCTTACTTAATTATCCCGTAGATATTGCTATTAAAGATTCTCTTAAAGATAGTGATAACTGGATTCGTAGCAAAGAAATTTTAACCACTGCTCAAACTATTTATGAAAAAATATGAATAGAGATAATGCTTATTTATTAGATATTTACAATGCCATAAATCGTATTTTATTATTCTCAAAAGATTTGACAAAATCTGATTTAAAAAGTAACGAAGAAAAACAATCTGCTATTCTTTATCAAGTTATTATTATCGGAGAAGCAGTTAAACGTTTATCAATAGATTTTCGTAATAAAAATTTAGCTATTCCTTGGAAGGAAATTGTAGGAATGAGGGATATTCTTGCCCATCAATATGACAAGATAAATATTAATACTTTATGGGATGTTGTTAATCGTGATATTCCTGAATTAAAGCAAATGATTACACCTTTATTATCTGATTTAGGTGATACAAGTTAAATTTAATCATATATGTTTAAAAGTCAAATATTAAAAAAAATTAATTTATATAGCTTAACTAATTAACAGAATAAAGAAATAATATTATGATCAAATTGCAATTAAGTTTTCACGATACTTTTCCCTTTAAAAAAGATGAAATTACAACAATTATTAAAACGGCTTCTGAAGATAAAGGATTAGATGATAATTTATCTAATTTAATGGATAGGACTGGTTTTGGAAATAGCAAAGTAGAATCGCTAATTAAGTGGGTGACTCGTGCAGGATTGGTTAAAGAAAAAAAGTTAACTTCAGAAGGAGAAATTATCAATAAATTAGATTGCCATTTAAAATCTTTAAATTCGGAATGGTTAATGCACTTTTATTTAAGTTTTGGAACATATGGGCTAAATAAACCACCAAAAAATATTGCTGAATGGGGGGGGTGGACTTATTTTGTTTATGATTTTATTCCTAATTATATAAGTTTTAAAAAGAAGGATTTAGAAGAAATATCTAAAAAAAATTTTGTTGAAGCATCTGACAAAAGTATAAAAAAAGACTTTAGTATATTATTAAGAGCTTATACAGAAAATTATGGTTTAAAAGCCATTCAATTTATTAAAGAAACTGAAGACAAAGAAACAAAAATTACTACCTATAAAACTGGGGAAAGTATCCCCCCTAATATCTATTTAATTGGCTATTTTTTAGCTAAATTATGGGAGCGAGATTTTGAGAAAGAAACCTCCGTTTTAACCGATGAAATTCTCTATCACAAAATGGGATTAACTCAAGTTTTAGGCATTACATCGGATACTTTACAAGATTATCTCAATCAACTGGAATCACTAGGAATTATAGAACAAAGACGCACTGTCGTACCCTATCAAACTATTGCCCGTTGGGATGATCCTTTAATTTTATTAGAAAAAGCCTATGTTAACCAATAATATTTTATCCCTAAAAGATGCTAAACCGAGCGATCGTATCCACTTATTATTGTGGGATGACTGCAACGAATTAGATTTAAAAGAGCTTATTTTTTATAATAATGCCCAATGTATTAGTTATCGAGAAAACTTATTAAGCCGTATTAATCACCAGAAAAAATCTTTAATGTTAGAACAAAATTTGGATGAAGAATTAACCGCTATAAAGGAGATTTGTTCAACGGCAATCAAACCAGTAGTTATTTTAAAAGAATTTGATATTCTCTTAACTTATCTTTATATAAAACCTTCATCTCCCATTACTTTATTTTGGCAAAAATTAGCAAATTTGAGGCATTTAGAAAAAATATTATGGCTCATTTTACCAATTAAACTAAAGCCACCTAATTGGCAAGAAAAATACTTACTACAAATCAATTAAAGTATTCTGTGAATTTATTTATATCTCAATACTTTTAATTCAAGTTTATAGATTAATTAACATTTCAATAAATCGTTTAATTTTAAAGGAGTAAAAATTATGCAAATCAGCGAATTAGTAAAAGTTAATGAAGAAGCAATATTAGCCAATGCCGTTAACTTTGGCATGATGGAAGATAAAGAAAAAAACTTAGGATTATGTCAAGGCTTTGTCTTTAATTATGAATCCATCAATCCAAAAGCATCCACATTAGGAGTATTAGAAGCAATTCAACGCAGTTATCGCAGTCGTAATGAGGTAAATATTCACTTATTTGTACAAGATTATGGTAGAGGAAAATCTCATTTTGCTTTAGTAACTGCTAACTATTTTAAGCAGTCTATAGAAAGTCAAGAAACACAAGGAATTTTAGAACAAGTTAGAAAAGCATCTATTAATAATCCGGGTATTGTTGAAGATTTAGAAGCCTATAAACGCAGAAATAAAAAACATTTAGTAATTTGTTTAAGTGGTGAGGAAATGGATTTAAGACAGTCATTTCTCAAAGCAATCAATAAAACTTTAATAGAGGAAAATATAACTGATACATTAGCTCAGGAATTTTGTCAACAACCCTTAAATTATCTTAAAAGTTTAGAGGCACAACAGCAACAGATAGTTAATAATTTTATTGAAAATAATTATCCAGAATTAGGAGATTTAGATAATATTATTGAATCTTTAACTAAAGAAAATTATCGTTTAATTCCCCAAGTAAAAGAAATTAGTAAACACCTCAATCAAGGATTCGCTATCGACTTTGAAACCGACTTAAATATAGAGCAAATTTTGGAGAATTTATTACAAAGATCATGTTTAGGGGAAAATGCACCCTATGCAGGAATATTAATCTTATTTGATGAATTAAATAACTATTTACAATCTTGGGCAAGAGATGCGATCGCATCTGGGGGTTTAACCTTACAAAATATCACCAATATTTGTGAGAATTATAAAGGAAAAATAGCATTAGTTTGTTTCACCCAAATACGCCCCTTAAAATCAGTGCCAAATAAATCGGCAGACGACTATAAAAAACTTGCTTCACGATTAGAAATACCAGAAAGTACTTATGAGCCTATTTCCAGTTTAGAATTAGTAATTAAAGGTTTATTAGTACAACAATCCCATCAACCAATTTGGGCTAAATTTATCCAAAAATGGGGCAATACTTTATTAATTAATAGTCGTCAAAGTTTTGAGAAAAGAATAAGCTATTATCGTGAAAGAGGTTGGGATTTACAAACATTTCATAGCAACATTACTTTAGATAGTTTTCCCTTACATCCTTTGACGACTTATCTCCTTTGTAACCTTGATTTTACCCAAGGAAGAACTGCAATTCAATATATCAAAGAAGATGTTAAAAAATTCATTCAAAATCAACCTTTAGAAAGAAATAATTTACTAAATTGTCTTCCTGCAATTTCTCTCATTGATGCCTTTAGCGATTTTTCTCAAACAGAATTTTCTCGTTATCATGCTGAATATCAAAAAACATATCAATCAATTTCTTTTTCTATAACCACCGAAGAGGAAAGTATTTTAAAAGCTATTTTTCTATTCTATATTAGTGGAAATAAATTAAATAAACCTAATAATGAAAACCATGCAATAATTCTCAGTGAATTGAGCGGTTTATCAGAGACAGAAACCACAGAAACGTTAACAAAATTATCTCAAGAAAGACAAGTTATTTACTACAATACGGGAGATAACACTTATCGCTTTTATTCAGGGAATAATCTATTAGAAATTCGTCAACAAATAGAAGAAGAAGCAGAAAGACAACCCCAGAAATGGACAGTTAATTTACCCGTAAAATACTGTCAAGAAAAAATAGATAAATATTTAAGAAGTCAATACATTGAGGCTTTAAATTTTATCGAAAAAAATAAACTCATTAACGGTGAATGGTACTTTGAAAATAAATTTTATACTATTGAAGAATTTGAACAAGCATTATTAGGATATAAAACGTTAGAAAATACCGAAGCAAAAGGAATTTTTGCCTATATTTTAGCCGATAGAATTGAAGATTTACAGGATTTAAAATATCGTATTGATGACTTACTTTCTAAATCTCAAAATAAACACTTATTCGCCGTAGCTATTCCCAATAAAACTGTAGGAGATATACCCCGTGAATTGTTCATGATTGATATTATAAGAAGAAAAAATGATAAGCAAGAATCTGGCACTGCTTACAATCAATTAAGACAAGATTTAGAGCAAAAAATAGACAGAGAAATCAGAGAAATTTTAGTATCCTGTGACTATTATTGCCTTTATCAAGGTAAGTTAACCGCCCAAGAAGAAAAACAACCCCAAGCAATCATTAGTTTACTATTAAATGAGCTTTATTCATTTGTACCTCCCCTTGCAAAAAACGATAAAATGGCATTAAAAAGTAACCCTGCTAATACTATTATTGGTTATGCTATCAAGCATTTAATACAAGATGAATTAAAACCGCAAAATTTTCCTAATGCGTCCTATAATAATTTAATTAATCCCGTATTTGTTAGTAATTGGGGTTTATTAAAAGTTAACAATCAAAAATATTCAATTCAAATCCCCTCACAACGCAATGTTAGACAAGCATGGGATAAAATTTCAGAGTTAACAGACTTGGGAAATAAAGAAGAAAAAACCATCAAAATTGAGGATATTTGGAAAACTTTATCTAAGCCTCCCTTTGGCTATAATGAATATACTTTTACGATGCTTTTTGGCGCATGGCTTGGGTATCATTATCATGAACTAAAAATAAGTGGTACTTTTGGCATTCCCCAGAGAAAAACAGAGCAAATTTCTCATGATATTCAACCTGTCAAAAAATGGACTGAAACGAATATTTTTGATAAACCAAAAGACTTTGTTAATAAATGGATTTTAGGTAATAGTAAAAGCCCACAAATTATCAAGCATAAACCAATTATTTGCCCAGAAATTCCCTCAACTCTTGACTATAATCAAGCTAAAGATTTAGTAACTGAGATTGACAACTTTATTAACTCTGGAGAAGGACAAAAATCTAAAAAAGATGAAATAAAAATTAAAAAAAGTCAGTTATTAGATGGTATAAAAATCATTGATAATAATTTTAAAATAGTAGAAGAGGCAGAAGAATTAACCCATGATACCACTATTGAAAAATTAATCTTAATTTATGTATCTTTACAACAAGAATTAACCCCAAAACGAGTTATTAACTTGATTAATTATCCTAATTCTAATAAGGTTGATAATTCTCATCCAATTTATGTTAGTGCTAGTGAAAATCAAAAAGAGCGTCAACAAAAAGCAAGAATATTAATTAATGATAAAATTAATGAATTTGTCGATGAATTAACTCAACGCTCAGAAAAGATGAAAACCGAGCAAGAATTGGGACGTTATCAAGGAGAATTGGAAAATACTAAGGCTAAAATTAGTGAAGTTGACACTTTACCTTCTCATTTAATTGATAGTTTAAATTATGCTTTAAATACTGCTAAAAATATTCTGAAAAACATACAGTATCAAGAAGCTATTAAACAGTGTTTATCTCAAATCGAACTACGATATAAAACTTTGAGTGATAATGCCAGTCAAAAAGATTATCAAGATGCTTTATTAGATATTGAAAATTTAGCAGAAGAAACTACTGTTATTAAACAAGAGTCAAGATATATTGAGATTATTAACAATATAAAAGATAGGCACAATTATTTAGAGCAAAAAATACAAATTTGGCAGGAAAGAGTTAATAATATTAGTAAAAATCAGGCTTTTTTCTTATCCCAAGAAATTAATAGCTTAAAAAATCGCTTTACTGATATAGACAGTTGTCAAAAAATAGAGAATCTTTTACAGCAACTTAATCCTATAATTTTAGAGTGGCAAAATGAAGAAGAAGCGGACAAAATTAAGCATCAAGAAGATGAAAATATTTTACAAGAATTAAGAAGTAAAAGACCATCTTTTCTGAAAAATGTTACTGAATGTCAAGATTCGATCGTACTAATTAATAATTTAAAAGAAAAGCTAAATTATCCTGACAGATTTAATCAAGAAATTGAACAATTAAAAGAAAATCTTAATCAATATATTTCCGACTGTTATAATCAGTTGAATAATTTAGAAGTCACGATTCAAGATATTAATAATAGTCAAGAATTAGATAAATTTAACAGAGAGTTAATTAAATTAGAAACAATCTGGGAGAAATCATCAGAATACTCAAGATGTCAAACATTATATCAAGATATTGATAACTTGAGAAGTCTATTTAAAATTACCGAATATCAAGGAAATAATGATCTGAAAGACTATGAAAATACTTTACAACAATTAAATCAATGGTATCAAAATATTAACGATATTTCCCCTAACATTGAGGCTAAATATCAATTCATATCTCATCAATTAACAAGTAAAATTAATACTATTCGTCAAGAAAAATATGAAGGTGCGATCACATGGCTTAATCAATTAAATATTAACTATAATTTATTACTAGAAAATTCTGTAGAATTATCAGACGAAAAATTAAAAATAGCCAATAATCTTCTTAAAGAAATAGAGTGTAATTACAATCAGTATCTTGATTACTTTGGAGAAAAAGAGAAAAATATTGTCAAAGAATATATAGAAAAATGTATTGAGATTCAAAATGAAAATACAGAAAATCAAATTATTGTTTTATTTCAACAACTTACTATTGAAAATAAACAATTACTACACAATAAATTAGAACAATATTTAAACGATTAGGGGGTTATAGAATGACAAAAATAATTTTAGATCCTACTAATTTATATCCCATAGAGCCAAATTATACTATTATTAGTAACGAGGTAGAATGGCTAAAATATTTTACCTTAAAAGATGAGGCTTATTGGATTAAAAATAAAATACCTTGTGCTTGGACAAAAGAATGGTTAAAAGTTTGGAATAAAATAGATTTAATTATTGAAATCAAAGAAAATCCACGCCCTTTATTAGCCTCTATCTTAAATCCTTTATCTATTCCTGCTCAATGGAATAATGAACAAATATTAAATATTTTAACTCAATTAAATAGGTATCCAGATGATACTAAAATTTCTCATTTATTAGCAGAAATTAGTGACACAGAATTAAAACTATGGGAATGTATAACTCCCTCAAAAACACATCTTGCCCAATGGCTATGTGTTGCTATTCCAGAAGAATATCAGGTATTTGAGCAAGTTTGGTTAGAGAAATTTATAGTCAATAACCACAATGATAAATTAAGACAATATTATCAAATCAATAATAAATTAAATATACTAAAAGATTGGGTAGGTATTGGGTTAAATAAAATTGATGATTTAGAGATTTATCCATTGCCATTACCAGTTATTCTCGAAAAAGAATTTATTAATTTTTGGCGGAGAAAAATATCTAAAACTCAAGGAGAAATAATTGACAATTTGATATTATCTCAAGAATATCAAAAAAAACTAATTGCTAAAATAGCTTATAATATTTTCCTAGAAAAAACTAATTGGATTACTCCTGATAGAGTAGCAAAAATTAGTATTTATCTCCATGCAGATAAAAGACAAAAACTTAATCAACTTATTCCTCCTCCACAACCAAAATCATTAAATATTGATGCTAAACCTGATGACTGTTTACAATGGGTAACTAATCATTATTTACCTTTTCGGTTATGGGAAATTAATGATAACATGAGTAAAAATAATAAAGAAAAACATCAGATTAGTAGTAACTTAGCCGACAGTTTTGTGCATTGGATTGTGAAAAATTATCCCGAATTAAAATTAGATAATGTAGAAAAATCATGGTTAAATTATAGTGTCACTCCACAGGTAGAAAAACTAGCGAAAAATAACCCGATTCTTTGGGTTATAGTTGATGGTTTAGGATGGTTAGATCATCGAGAGCTTATTTTAAAGTTAACACAGAAAAAGTCATTATATATTCAACAAGATATTCAGCCTAAATTCAGCATTTTACCCACTAAAACAGAATATGCAAAATGGAGTTTGTTTACTCAACTTTTGCCTAATCATAATTCTTGGAATAATAATGCAGGAGATGGTTTTTCTTTTATTAATAACGGGTATCGTTATACCGATCGAAATAAAGCAAAATTAATAGAAGATTTGCAACAAAAAAAATATCAAATTTATTGTTGGGATACCACTCAACTAGATGAATTATATCATCATGAAACTGATTGGCAAACCTTATATCAACTGGAGCGTGAAAAAGTTTTAGATGGAATTGTCAAAGATATTTTGCACTTTTTAGAACAATATCCTGAACCAGAAAAATTACAAATTATTATTGCTAGTGATCATGGTCAAATAATAGGAGAAGTTGATAAAATAAATAACTATCCTAATAATTTAAAACCTCAAGGTAGAATGGCAATAGGCACAACTGACGACTCTCGTTTTGTTGTACTTTCTGCTCAAAAATTTGATTTGCCTTATGATATTAGTGTTGTAAAAAATCAGGATTCTTTAGGCTCTTTTAACTATACACAAAATCAGAAAATTATTGGCAATCATGGAGGCTTATTTCCTGAAGAAGTGGTAGTAGGATTTTCAATTTTGAGTCAAAATATTTCTCGTTTACCTGTATGGATAACTTGCAAGGGAGAAGGAAAAGCGAAAGACAAAGGAGAATTAGAAATCATTATTGATAATCCTAATAGAGTATCTTTGACTAATTTATGTTTATATGTTAATGAAATTGAAGAATTAAAAATGGGAAAAATACTCAATGTAGTGATTTCCCCTAATCAAAAAATTAATCATAAATTAGAGATAAATAAATACCCAGAATTACCACCAGATAATGATAACAATTCTTTTACTTTATCTGGAAAAATAACCTTTAATTTTGCTAATGCTGAACTGGGAGAAGCAGAATTAGATTCTCAATCATTATTAACAATTCAACAAATATTTACCAGTGGATTTACAGGAGGTTTGGATGAGTTTTTCTAACAATTATTCAACTTATGATAATGAATTAGTAACTAAAGTATTTGGTTCACTTTCTATTGATAAAAAACGCTTACCTTCAAGTAGTTTAACCAGTGTTGGTGTGCCTAGTTTTGTCGGAGAATGGATTTTAGAACATATTGTAGCAGGTACAGGAGAATTAAACGATGGGGAAAAAGAAAAAGTCCGTAATTTCGTTGATAAAGCCTTCCCTCGTAAAGATGATAAAGAAGAAATAAAATTCGAGTTAACTCAGGGAGGAATTTATACCTTAATTGGCTTAATGCAGGTAAGGATAACATTAGAAAAAAACTCCGAACAAATTTCAGAGCCTATTGCTAGTATTCCTGTTCTAAATTTAACCGATTGTGAAATATCTACAGATATAGTTAACCGTCATCGTCGATTATTAAGACAAGGAATATGGGGGAAAATTACTTTAAGATATAGCCCCGATATGAAAGGTAAATTTAAGGTATCAGTTATCGATTTTGCTCCTTTTCAATGTTCAGCAGTTGATTTAAAATTATATGGAGAATTACGTTCTCAATTTACCACAGAAAAATGGCGAAATTTAATGTTTTGTTCGATGGGTTTTAACCCTGAACATCCCGACTATAATCACCAAGCAAAAACATGGATTTTAAGTCGTTTATTACCTTTGGTTGAACCTAATTTTCATCTAATTGAATTAGCACCAAAAGGCACAGGAAAAAGTTTTTTTTATGAAAATATTAATAATAAAGTTTCGGTAGTTAGTGGAGGAAAAATTACTCCTGCACGATTATTTATTGATGGAAAAACGAGAGAAGTTGGTTTATTAGGACGTTATAATGTGGTTGTTTTAGATGAAGTTCAAAGTTTAACTTTTGATAATCCTGATGAAATTATTGGACCATTAAAAACTTATTTAGCCAATGGAAGTTATAATCGTGGTGGATATTCTGATATAGCTAGTGATTGTTCTTTAGTATTATTAGCAAATATTGAATTAGACGAATATCAACGCCCTAAAAATGACTATAATTTAATGGCTAATTTACCTAAATTTTTCTCAGAAACGGCTTTTTTAGATCGTTTTGCTGGTATTTTACCGGGTTGGGAGATACCTAAGTTTCAAAAGGAAATGATAGCTAATCAAATCGGATTGAAAATGGACTTTTTTGGAGAAGTTTTATTTGCCTTAAGGAGAGATACCCGTTTCCAACAATATGCAGAAACCCATACAAGTTTTCTTTCTAAAGTTTCTATTCGACATCAACAAGGAATTATAAAAACAGCATCGGGATTCCTAAAAATTCTCTATCCTCATCTTGATTTAACGTTACAAGATTATTGGAATGATTGTTTAAAACCAGCTTGTTTTTTACGTCAGCAAATTCATAGTTTACTCTATAATCTTGATGATGAATATAAACAATATGAAAAAGAAATTATTGTTAATGCAATATAGATATATTTTCTAAAAATCAAGTTTAACTTTAAATTACTAAAATATCATCAAAAATGTAGAATAATCAATAATTATTTATAAAGTCAATTAATGAAATTTTATGAGGTATTATATTGCCATTCTCAGTAATATCAAACATCCAAAAATCACGACTATTATCTAAGCCATAACTAATGTGTATTGGTCGATTTTTTCCATAAAAATACATCCTGTCAAATGGAAGTTGTTCTTTGTATATCCATTTAATTACTAGATCACTATTTATATTAGTAATTGTAAAATCACAAGCGGCACCAAGTCTTTTACAAAATAAATTTCCTTTTTGATTTTTTCATAACACATATGTTGATCTAACTCAGGTGCTATTCTTCCATATTGTTTACCAGTTTTTGGATTTTTTTTCTTCAAATATTTTTTTAACTCAACGGAACAAAATCCATAAGTAAGTTTAAATTCTTCATAACCAAAATGATCAATAATAGGATCAATAATATATCTATTTAAGTCTTTAATTGCCTGAATACTTTCTTTTTCTTTTGGAAATGGATCAATTTTATCAGGAAATAAATTATATGTATTAGTACACATACAAAATTCTTCTAATGTTAAGTATTTGCCTATTTTTGTTTTTGTCATAATATATAAAACATAAAAAGTAAGATTCAATTTAAGATAATAGTTTGTAAATTTCTCACTTGTTTAATAACTTCAAAATCTTTATCATTATGAATTAAAATTAAATTATAACTGATAGCTAGTTGAGCAATACAACAATCAATGCTACTCCTAACCGTTAAACCTTTACGTCTTAAATCATAGAAAATACGAGCAGAGTTAATCAAGATAGAACTATTTTCTGTAAGGTAATCTTGATCATGTAAATAAACTTCTAATAGTTGCCATTCTTTTTCATCTTTAGCACCCTGTAATAATTCCATTTGGATAAAATGACTCAAAAAGAAAGGATTATCTTGAATAATATTTTCTAAATTTTTTCTTTTAATTCCTGTTTTATCTCGAAAAATATTGATCAAAACAGAGGTATCAATTAGATACATTTTCGTTATTTCTTAACTCCTTATAATTATAGTCTTCTCTAAATTCAATTTTTCCACTTAAATCTAATAAATTCAGTTTTTTTCGATTACGAATTAACTCTTTTAAAGCCATATTTACTAACTCTTTTTTCGTTCTCATATTAGTTAAACGGAAGGCTTCTTCTAGTAAGCTATCATCAAGATCAATATTAGTTCTCATTTTCTTGTGTAAAATGTGTAAATATAAAAACATTATACACTAAATAATTCTTAATGTCTAATCCTATCTACTTAGATTATCACTCCACAGCCCCCGTCGATCGAAAGGTTGCTGATAAGGTGTCTGATTATATGATGAATAACTTTGACAATAGTAGCAGTATAGATTATATTCTTATAACATTTTAGATCATGCTCAGAGAAAAAATTTTGATCCCTTAAAACTTCTTTGCAAAGCACACAATTTTAATAAAAAAGGGGTTATTGTGGGGATGAATCTGCTGTTTATCGTAAAGGAAAAACTGATTTTAGAGTATTTAATATACACGAGGCAAAAACACAACTTTCTAAGTTGCTATCTAGCTCACATTCCGCACGTCATCTCATATTATGAGAAGATTATAAACAAATCTCTTAACTTATCAAGATTGTGAAAAATGCTATAGATTGGGTTAGTAATGACGTAACCCAAGAAAACATCCATAAAATTTATTAAGGATTTGCTCAATAATTCAAGAGGCTATTTTTGTTAACTGAAAATTTGTTTTAAACGACTCGTTTCTAATTCCAAAATATGTCGAGAAAATTCATGATCTTCATCTAAAATTTCATCAAAACTATCCACTGCAATAGCTAAAATTTTGGTAGGACTCGTTTTTGCAATAATTTTTCCTGACTGTTTTTCATGGGCTAAAACTTCCAATTCATCTAAAATTTGACCGGGTAATAAACTAGATATAATCGGAGTATCATTCGCAGAAGGTTTAATAATTTCTACTCTACCTTCAATTAATAATAATAACTCTCGACAAGTATCTCCCTCATCGGAAATAACCTCATTTTCTTGATAATTTTTGAAATAAGATAACTCTCCTAATTTAATTAAAGTATTGCTATAAACTCCCTCAAAAAAAGAAGCGTTACTTAAATAAATAATTTTCTCTAAAATCTCACATTTATCAAAGGTTAACTCTTGAGATTTAATTAACATATTTCCTATGCCTTTAACTAAAAAATGAGGCTTTTTAGCTAAGATAATTTCCGCCTCTTGTTGAGCAATTTGTCCATTAATTTGAGCTAAAATATAAAGACTAATTGCCTGAATAATGGGATTAGATTCTAAGACTAAACTTTGTAAATAATCAATAATTGTACTTTCATCTATATCTAAGGCACAACTAACATTATTACTCGGTTGTTGAAGAATCAATAAAACATTTTCAGGTAATCTCTCACTCCAATTAGAGGTAGAGTTGTTTAACACGTCAAATAAAACACTAGGGGAAAGATTCGCCAAATTTTGGGCAATTTTTTGATTAATTGACAAATCTTCGCTTTTTTCGATAATTTCTAACAATCCTCTCACTAAAAGACGCTTTTTCTCGGCAACAGCTTTTCTTAATAGGTTTAATACTTCTTCTTGGGGTAAAAAACGAGGTTGATTAAGACTGTGATAACATTCGATTAAAGATTTTAATTGTGCTAAAATATGTTCAGATTTGGCGATGATACCAGATTCAGGGTGTAATCCTTGTAAAATTTCCTCCTCATCTTCGTAAGTAATACAATATTCCTGTTTGAGTTTGCGTATGTCTTGAGAATTATTTTGTAGTAAGTCTTCGATCGAAGTTTTTTGCTGTAGGGATAGCATTCTTTCTAAGGCTTTGCGATACCCTGTTAAACGTACAGAATTTTCGACAGAATGTAATTTAGAAGCATCTAATAAAGAGGGGTCTTCCACACCTAATTCTGTTAATATGATACGGTGTTCATCATCGGTAATGCTTAGTTGCGATCGAATTTGAGCTAAAACTTCCAGACTGCTAACGGTGTTAACATAACCTTCCTCTAAAGATTCTTTTAAGACATTTTTATAGACTTCTTGACGCTTATCTTTAGTAAATTCGGGCAAAACTTTTGCTAAAACATAAACCTCATCAGTACTCAAATTTTCCAGAGATTTCCCCTCTAAAAAACGACTAATATTTAAGCCTAATTTTTTCAATTGTTTGCGGAAACGATTACTGAGACTTTCTTTGTTATAAAATTCAGAACTTTTATTCCATGTTTTATATAACCAAATTGAACTCAAAAAAACTAAAGATAAATCCCAAATATATTCAACCTTTATCGGTAACAAAGCTAACCACGATCGACCTGCAAAAAGAAAGAAAAAGTCAAAAATAAGAAATGTTAAAACTGTAAAAATACGATGTCTAATTAACTCAGAAGAAAGACGATTTTTATATTTATTTTGTAAAAATTTTTCAACGGTTTTACCTAAATAATAAGCAATAACAGTAAAGAAGCCCAAAGTAAGGGGTACAGCGATAATTTTAGGGATAGGAATTGGTTGATTAAACAGATAAAAACCGGGGTTAAAAAGAGTACCTAATTGATTTTTTTCATAAGCCCAAATTCCTGAAAAATAGTAATCCCAATTACCTGCATATAAATAATAATAGAGAAAATAACCGATAACTAAACCAAAATAACCATAGTATAATAATTGTCGATTATTGTGGTTAATAGCATCCCAATAACTTCTTTCGGAGTCAATATCAATGCAAGGACTTTGACAGGCAATACAAGCACTTTTTTCCTGATTATCTTCGATAATTCGACACATGGATTGAGTAATTTTATCATCGGTAATATGGGCTTTACTACCTAATAATGAATTAGGTTCGGCGTAAATTTTTTGCACTGGAGACATGGGACAGAAATAGTTACACCATGATTTTCCTCCATAATAATAACCAACAAAAATAGCGACAAAAATAGTAAATAATAACCAGATAGCAAGGGCAATTCGATCGGCATTAACAAACAAAATTCGAGAACATAAACCGATAAAAAACCAGCCTAATTGCACATATAAATAATTGCGTCCTAACCATGAATTTTTATCAACTCTAGGAATTTCAAAACGCACTGAACCATTATTACTAACTCGCTTAATTTTTCGTTGCCAACCTAACGCTCTAGGAATTTGAGAAAGGAAAGATAAAGGGCAAATTCTACGCCATAATTCATGACCAAAAATAAGTAAAATAAAGATACCACTAGGCACAATAATTCCCCAAAAAATTGGAGCGCCTAAATAATAATAATTTTTCTCTAAACAAACATTTTGAACGGAAACACAAGCATCTAAATTAACTCTTAAAGGGCTACCTAAATTATCAGGGGAAGTCAGTAAAGGAGAAATAGGATCATAAAACAAAGATAATATTAACACAAGCCACCCTAAAGTTAAAATCCACCTCACCGAGTGCATGGTTTTTTCTGTAGTTTTGTTAAACATACTTAGTTTTCTATGATATAAGTTTACTCAATAGCTTTTTATCTATAGTTAAAAGTATATCAAAAAAAAAGAAAATTAGTTAATCTTGTAGGTTGGGTTAGTGATAACGTAACCCAACAAAACATCCATAAAATTTATCAAATTAAAGCGAGAAATTTTACTATAAGTAGGTAAGCAAGTACCAATAATGATATTTTGTCATTCCGAGCGTAGCGAAGGAATCTTAATCCCTTGATTTTTGTTACAAGTGCGTAACTTCCATATAATTATTTAATCGAATCTGATATAAGATTGAGTAGAAACGTTGTTCTCGATCGAACCATTATTTAGGTAATATAAACTATGATAGTTGTAGGTTTAATGAGTGGCACTTCGGTTGACGGCATTGATGCCTCCGTAGTGGATATTCAAGGGCAAGGATTAGATTTAAAGGTAAATTTATTAGTAGGGCAAACTTTCCCCTATTCCCCTGCTTTGCGGACTGAAATTTTAGCAGTGTGTGAGGGTAAATCCTTGACTATGGCTGAATTTGCTCAATTAGATCATTCGATCGCGCTAGAATTTGCCCAAGCCGTCATTAACATTATTCCTGCAAACATGAGGATTGACTTAATCGGTTCTCATGGTCAAACAGTCTATCATCAACCGCCCCACAAAAACGAGTTAGGCTATAGTTTGCAATTAGGGAGAGGAGATGTTATCTTCCAAAAAACAGGTATTAAAACCATCAATAACTTTCGAGTCGCTGATATTGCCGTAGGAGGGCAAGGTGCGCCTCTGGTGTCTAAAATTGATCTATGTTTATATAACCATCCTCGTCATAGCCGTTGTTTACAAAATATTGGCGGTATCGGTAACGCCACCTATTTACCTTCCACTCATACCCGTCAATGGCAGGAAAAAATTATCGGTTGGGATACGGGACCGGGGAATGCTTTAATAGATTTAGCGGTGCAAGAGTTGACTAATAATCAACAAACTTTTGATTTTAATGGTGATTGGAGTCGTCAAGGCAAACCCTGTCAAGCCTTAGTGAAACAGTGGTTAAAACAGGACTTTTTTCATCATAAACCCCCTAAATCCACAGGGAGAGAGTTATTTGGACATCATTATTTAGCGCATTGTCGTCAAGATGCTCAAAAGTATAACTTGAGTGATGCTGACTGGTTAGCAACTTTAACAGAGTTGACGGTGGCTTCCATTGCCGATAGTTACCATCGTTTTTTACCTTCTTTACCCCATGAGGTAATTTTAGCTGGAGGAGGAAGTCGCAATAGTTATCTTATGGAGCGTTTACAGTCTTATCTTCCTGATACTCGTTTATTAACTAGCGATGAATTGGGTATTAGTAGTGAATTTAAAGAATCGATCGCCTTTGCTATTTTAGCCTATTGGCACGTCCATAATTTTGCAGGTAATTTACCCTGTGTTACGGGAGCGAAAAAAGAAGTTGTTTTAGGAATCAGTCATCAGTAAAAAGGAGGAGTTAAGAATATCTTTAGAATCATCAGTTATATTTTTCGATGTTTTATTGTTAAACTGAAAATAGATAAAGGGGAAGTAGCTCAATGGTAGAGCAGCGTTTTACTTTCCGCAGGATGCAAAGAAAGTTCCTTGATTAAATTGTCACTAAATTATTACTTTCCGCATAATGCAAAGCAAGTTCCTAATTTTGGCTCATAACCCGTCGGTTGCAGGTTCGAGTCCTGCCTTCCCCACCAAAAGGGGAGCTAACAACAGTTAACAAAAATTTACTTAATTCTTTTTAAAATTACTCATTTATAATGCTAAA
>NZ_JBLZFY010000083.1:0-18852 GCF_050753365.1 Geminocystis sp. CENA526 | reverse complement strand
AATTATCTCTTGATGAGATTGTTAAAAGCCAAGTAAGAGAAAATAATTTTCAGCTATTATCTATTTTCAATAATCATGTTTTATATTTAGATAATTTACCTCTTTATCATAAAGACCCTTTTGACAGAATTTTGATCGCTCAAGCTAATTGTGAAAATGCTATTTTAATTAGTAAGGATAGTATTTTTAATCAATATTCGGTTAATTTAAAATGGTAAATCCTTTAGTTTTATGAAAGTTCGATCACGCAGCGCCGCCCTTGGCGATCAAACTTTGTCACTTTTGGCGATCGAGTTTTTGGGGGGAAGTTCGATCGAATCTCTAAGGGATGAAAAAAGTTAAAATAAAAGGCTCTTCTACGGTAGTTATGATATTTTAGTAATAAATAATTGTTAAAAGTATTGATATATAATAGATTTATGATTTTAAAAATGCCAATATTATCAATTTACAGTTTTAATTTAACCTAACATCTGCCACCTGATACCTGACACCTTTTTTTAGACATAATTTATCATACTGAAAGTAAGAGAGCCAAATAAAAAATTGATTTAGCATAATAGGATTGGAAGAAACGTCCTATTATATTAAGTATTGGTAATAAATCAGGAAATATCTGTCTCATGGAGTTTTTTTCACTCGAACAAATTCAAGAATTAGCTCGTAATTATGGTTATTGGGCGGTATTTGCTGGGATTGCGATCGAAAATACAGGAATACCGATTCCGGGAGAAACCATTACTATTGTCGGCGGATTTTTAGCAGGTAGTGGAGAATTAAAGTATTGGTTAGTTTTACTGACAGCCATTGCTGGTGCAGTGACGGGAGATAATTGTGGTTATTGGTTAGGAAGAATCGGCGGTTGGAATTTGTTATTAAAACTGTCTCGTTTTTTCCGTGTGCCAGATGAGGAGGTATTTAAAGCCAAAACCAAGTTTGCAGACAATGCCGCTAAAGCCGTATTTTTTGGGCGTTTTATCACATTATTGCGTATTTTTGCCGGTCCGATCGCTGGAATTGTGGAAATGCCTTATCCGAAATTTTTGTTTTATAACTTTATGGGTGCTACTATATGGGGTTGTATTATCATCACTTTATCCTACTTTGTTGGTAGAATTATCCCTTTAGAACAATTAATTAGTATTATTGCTCAGTTTGGTGTTATTGCTTTATTAGTCGTCATAGGATGGATTACCATTCCTTTGGTGATTAAATCCTTTCAAAAAAATCCCAGTTAGGAATGAAGAATTAAGAATTGAGAATTAAGAAGTAAGAAGTGGTTATAGGAGGTGAATCAATTACTCAGCGTGTAATGAATTACACGTCTAATAAGATCACGTTCAATAAATTGAACTTTAAATTTTTGATAAAAACTATTAGACATCTCCAGAAATGAAAAATTAAATCAATTTAGATATTGAAATCGTTAAACTAATATAGTTTATCGTCATTTTTAATCGGGTAAAAATAATTATTGGAGAAGTCTATTCACTATTAAGCTAAGACGCATTTAACTTATATTTTCTCTTAATTCTTGAAAATCATCGCAAGTCTAAGCTATTCTCTCTTTCCTCTTCCCTTTTCCCTTTTCTCTACCCTCATCAGTAAAATTAAATACAAACTAACTTAACTATATAAAATGAATTATTTAATTGCAGTATTGTCCGATCGAATTCAAGCAGAAGAAGCCTATACTATCTTAGAAAAGGGCGGAATCTCTCTCAATCAATTATCCATTGTCGGCAAAGGCTATAAAAATGTCTCTGATTTTACCTTTCTCGATCGAAGTGCGCAAGGACGCAAAAATGCTCTCAGAATGGCTTACTGGCTAATTCCCTTCGGTTTTTTTGGGGGTTATACCTTTGATGCCATTACTACTATCGATACTTTCGGTTGGGCAGGTGAACCCTTCAATCATATCATAGGAGGTATTTTAGGCTCGATCGGTGGCGCTATGGGTAGCTTTTTTGTGGGTGGTAGCGGTTTTTTGGAAAATAGTGGCGATACCATACCCTTTCTTAATCGTGTCAAAGCAGGAAAATATCTACTAATTATTGAAGGAGATGAGTCTATGGTTAATAAAGGTAAAACTATGTTAAGGGGTTTTAAATTAGAAAGTATGGAAACCTATCAGTAAGAATTAGGAATTAGGAATTTAAAATTAAAAACTCTTTTTGTCAATCTTTTGTCTTTTTTATAATTATCAATTTACTTTTTATTTAACCTTTTCTTAACTAAAAATTAACCTAAAAATAATAACTAAGTATCCTAGAACACATAGAAAATAAGAAATCTGTCTAATTGTCCTAATAAAAATAAAAATAAAAATTTCCCTTATTAAATATGTTTAAAAAAGCTCTAATTGTTTTAGAATTTAAGCTGTAAATAATTTGATAAGGTAATCGATCGAATGACTGACTTTAACATTAGAAGACGGGATTTTTTATACGGATTAGCAGGTTTATCGGGTAGCGTCATCGCTAGTCAACTCCCCTTTGAATCCGCCTCCGCTCAAGCCGTGAGAATCAATGGTGCAGGGGCAAGTTTTCCTGCTCCTTTATTTCAACGTTGGTTCGTAGAGTACAATAAAATCAACAGAAATGTACAAGTTAACTATCAATCCGTTGGTAGTGGTGCCGGGATTAAGCAATTTATGGGTAATACCGTGGACTTTGGTGCTAGTGATGTTGCCATGACAGATGAAGATATTGCTAAGGTTTCCCGTGGCGTTGTACTTTTACCCGTCACAGCAGGAAGTGTTGTTCTCGCTTTTAACAATAAAGATGTCACTACCATTAAACTGACTCGTCAACAATTAGCAGATATTTTCTTAGGTAAAATTACTAATTGGAATCAAATTGGTTCACCTAAAAGTAAGCCCATTAAAGTAATTTATCGTTCTGATGGTTCTGGTACTACGGGAGTATTCACAAAACATTTAGCGGCTATTAACCCTGAGTGGAAAAGTAAAGTAGGAGAAGGAACTACAGTTCAGTGGCCTACGGGTATCGGTGCTAAAGGTAATGAAGGTGTTACTGCTACTATTATGCAGACTGATGGTGCCATCGGATATATTGAATTTGGTTTTGCTAAGAAAAATAATCTTAAAACTGCCCAATTACAAAATAAAGCAGGAAAATTTGTACCGGGTAGTTTACAAAATGCCTCTGTATCTTTATCTCAAATCCAGTTACCGGCTAACTTACGGGCATTTGCACCTGATCCTACAGGCGATCGAGCTTATCCGATTGTATCCTTTAGTTGGATCATGGCTTATAGAAAATATCCTAACGCTAATATTGTTGCACCCTTAAAACAAGTGTTAACTTGGTGTGCTAGTAAAACTGGAGGGCAAAGATTCAGTGCGGATTTGGGGTATATTCCTTTACCTGATAACGTTATCCAACGGGTAACGACGGCGATAAATACCATCAGTTAATAGTTGACAGTTGTTCATGGACAGTTGAAAATGAAGACTTATTGCTAGTCGATCGTTAACTGTTCCATGTTTTTCTCTCAATTATTCGCTTTTTTGTTTCCTCCTTCTGTGCCTCCCACTTTACCAGTGATTCCTTGGCATGAAGCCTCTATTTTTCAGATTCCCAGCGATGGAGACTCTCAAGTTGAGGCTATAGTAGAAGAATATTTACAAACCCTTGCTCGTCAAGGTTTAGATACAAAAAGACAAGGGATTTGGATACAATCTGATTGGGCAATTCTTGCGGATAATCAAGGCAAAATCCCCGCCCCTGCTGCATCCTTAACCAAAATCGCTACCACTATCACCTCGATCGATACATGGGGTTTAGAGCATCGTTTCTTAACAAAAGTTTACACTTCAGGACAAATTAACAACGGTATTTTAGAAGGTGATTTAATCATAGAATACGGCGGTGATCCTTTATTTGTATGGGAAGAAGCCATTGTATTAGGCAATAAATTACAACAATTAGGCATAAATCAGGTACAAGGTAATTTGATTGTAGTAGGGGATTGGCAAATGAATTATCAGGAAAACCCCATTAAATCAGCAGAAATGTTAAAACAGAGCCTTAATAGTAAAAACTGGTCAGCAATCATCGAAAAACAGTATCAGGAGATGAAAAATAAACCACCTCGATCGAGCATTGAAATACAAGGTTCAGTCAAAAAAGTTGATAATCTTCCTAACAACCCACAATTATTGTTAACTCATCAATCCCTCACCTTAAGGGAAATATTGCGATTGATGAATGTTTACAGTAACAATAAAATAGCTGAATCCCTCGCTCAACAAATGGGAGGAGGAGCAAAAGTCGCACAATTATCCGCTAAAATTGCTAATGTGCCTCCTGAAGAAATTTTACTCATCAATGGCTCAGGTTTAGGTGTCGATAATCGTATTTCTCCCCGTGCTTCTTGTCGAATGCTTATGGCTTTAGAAAGGCAGTTAGAAGGTAGCGATATTAATGTAAGTGATTTATTTCCAGTGGCAGGAGTGGATAAAAAAGGTACGATCGAATATCGTAATATCCCCTATGGTATCCCCACAAAAACAGGCACATTGTCGGTAGTTAGCGCCCTTGCGGGGGTGATTCCCACCAGAGAGAGAGAAAACGTTTATTTTGCCGTTATCAACTACGGTAGCGACATTGAAGACTTGAGACGCAAAAAAGATTCTCTACTGCGCACTTTAGAAAAACACTGGACTTTTAAACCATTATTACCTACTCGTTCGATCGATATTTCCTTCGGTGATACTCAACGGAATTAGAAGTTACGCACTTGTACCAAAAAATCAAGGGATTGAGATTCCTTCGCTACTCTCGGAATGACAGAATGTCGTTAGAGGTGCGTAAGTTTTAGCAATTAAAGAGAAATCCGCCTTTCTCAAGGCGGTTTATGGTGTGAGGAGTGAACGGAAACAAAGTTCCCGCCATCTCTATTTTAACTTAATTCTTTAACACTCGCTTATATTTAGCAAATAAGCATCTAACTTACATTTACTATTGTTGAAAAAAAACTCAACTATTTACCCATTACCCATTACCTATTGTCTATTGTTCACCTATTTTGATAGCATAAAAAGCAAGAAAAAATCTCACATAAGTTAATAAATTTATATACAGGACAAAATAAATGATTGAACCCTTATTACTAGGTATTGTTTTAGGCTTAATTCCCGTTACCCTTATCGGTTTATTTTTTGCCGCCTATCGTCAATATAAACGCAATAGCGAAATCGGTTTAGAATAATCTCGATCGAAAATAGGGCGAAAGTTATTTATTCGTCCTATGATAAGAATATTTGTAAGCTAAGACGCATTTAATTTAATAGACATCTAGAAGAAAAACCGGCATCTTGCCTGTTTTAGGGAGGTAAAATCATTCCTTAGGCTCGAAGTCTAATGATTAACAGGAGGATATTCTAAAGATATTGCCCCTAAATAACCTTTACGAAAATCCTGTAATAGTTGACGGGCAACTCTTTCTCGATCGTTATTATACTTAATTTCTGCTAGTTTAATGATAAATTCCTCCCCTGTCATATCCAGTGCATCCAAACCGTATCGATCGAGCAATACATTTTCTGTACCTAAGTTGACTAATAAATCAACAAAATTTTGGGCTACTTCCTGATTATTGTAAGCCGCATCGCCAATATCTTCACAAATCGCTAATTTTAACGCATCATCCTGATTTTCCAATTTTAATGGTATGATACCGGGAGCATCTAAGAGTTCGATCGAATCGGAAATTCTCACCCACTGTAATTGTCGTGTCACCCCTGCTTTTCTGGCACTAGCTACCACTTTTCGATTCAATAAACGATTAATTAATGCTGATTTACCCACATTAGGAAAACCAATTACCACCGCGCGCACAGGGCGTGGTAACATACCTCGTTTATGGCGACGTTCATTAACCGCAACTCCTGCGGATTGAGAGGCTTTGTTAATCGCTTTTACCCCTTTACCATCTTTAGCGTTAGTAAAAAAGGGTGTTTCCCCTTGACTTTTAAACCACTCATACCATTCTTTGCGTAAACTATCGCTAATCATATCTTCTCGATTTAACACCAAAATACGAGGTTTTTCTCCTATCCATTCTTTCACTTGGGGATGGTGGGAAGCTAGAGGGATTCTTGCGTCTCTGACTTCTAAAACTACGTCAACTTTCGTTAATTGCTCTTTTAATTGCCTTTCGGCTTTGCTAATATGTCCGGGATACCATTGAATCAATGCCATAATGAATTATAAATTAAGAATTAAGAATTAAGAATGAGGAATTAACAATTAACAATTAACAATTAACAATTAAAAACTCCCCACTATTCACTATTCACTATTAAGTTTATTTTAAATGACTAAAAAAAGCTCGATCGAATATATTTTTATTTATTTATTATTACTATTAATAGCCTTATTAATGTTATTCCCTTTATTATGGTTATTAAGTACATCTTTTAAATCAGCAGGAGAGGATATTTTTTCATTTCCTCCGCAATTTATTCCAAAACAATTTACCTTAGAAAACTTTAGTTTAGTTTGGCAAAATTATCCCTTTGGACGTTATTTATTAAATAGTACCATTACCGCAGTTCTAACAGTGGGCTTGAATTTACTCTTTTGTTCGTTAGCGGCTTATCCTTTAGCAAGATTAGATTTTAAGGGAAAAAATATCATATTTGCCTTAGTCATTGCTACGATTATGATCCCTTTTCAAATAGTCATGATTCCTCTCTATATTTTTGCTGTTCAACTAGGTTTAAGAAATAATTATTTGGGCATTATTTTACCACAAATTGCCTCCGCTTTTGGTATTTTTTTATTAAGACAAGCCTTTCAAGGTGTACCCAAAGAGTTGGAAGAAGCCTCCCGTATCGATGGCTGTAGCGAATTAGGCATCTGGTGGCATATTATGTTACCTGCTGTGCGTCCTGCTACTATTACCTTAGCAATTTTTGTCTTTATCGGTTCATGGAGTGATTTTTTATGGCCTCTAATTATTCTCGATCGACCTGAATATTATACACTACCTTTGGGGGTGGCAGGATTAGCTAGTTCTCTCGATTTGAATTGGCGCTTCATCGCCGCTGGTTCAATTATTTCGATCGTCCCTGTTCTGGTATTATTCTTGTTATTGCAAAAATATATCATTCCTAGCGCTGCCAGTAGCGGAGTCAAAGGATAAGAATTAAGGTTTTGAAGCGTTATCTCTCCAATAATTATTTTTACTAGATTGAAAATGACGATAAACTATATTAATTTAACGATTTCAATATCTAAATTGATTTAATTTTTTATTTCTGGAGATGTCTATTGATTAATGTGAAAGTTATTACCCAAGGGCAAAAAAATGGTTAACACTTCCCCTCGATCGGGTTTTTGTTTAATAATAAATTTACCTCCTAAAGCGTGAAAAATATTTTTCGTGACATCATGGCTTAAAAATAATCCTCCCGTATTAGGTTTAAAAAGTAGTAATTTGCCTAGACATTTTTCAGGATCATTATTAATATTAGACTCAGAAAAAAATTGCAATTTTAATTGATCTCCAGCAGGTAAAATTAACACTTTAAAGTTACCACCACTAGGTAAATTTCGAGTAAATTTTTCCATTAACCCCGTTAAAATTTGGGTTAACATACTCGGTTCACTGACTATTTGAGGGAGTTTATGAGGCACAACAATATCCAGAAAAATATTGCGTCTTTGAGCTTGTTTTTTCCAATGGGGAATACTCTGATTTAAAATTTGTTCTAAGGAAATTGGTACTAATTTTACAGCACATTTAACCGCCGTTTTTGACTCTAATTCTGCCGCCCTAAAAATTAACTCCATACGATTTATTTGCTCTGTACATTCCTGTTCGATCGATTCTAAATGTTTAACTAATTCAGGAGTATTTTTTGCCTTTTTTAATAACAATTTTGTCAAAGTTTTAATAGTAGCTAAAGGGGTTCTAATTTCGTGAGTTAATGCTTGTAATAACTCAAATTCTGGATAGGGTGGTAAAGGAGTTTTTTTCAGAGAAATACTATTACTTTGACGAGATATTCTATTATGTTCAGGGCGATGATTCGGCTCTAAAGATAGATACTGTAATAAATAATGGGTAAATTTAGTAATTATTTTATAATCGGGAATATGGGGATAAAATTTGTTAAATAATTCTTCTACATATTCTGTATGATAATTTTCACTAATAATCAGCCTTGTTTTAAGTAATAACCAAACTTTTTTGATAATTTCTGGACAAAAAGAAAATTGAAATTTATCTTGATAATTATTAATACTTTTTAAGACTATACAGGAGAATTTATTTGTTAAAACCAAGCAAAATTGTTCACTATTTAAACTATCATTTACATCCAAAAAAACATCAATAAAAGAACTAGCAGGAATTTGTTTAAACTGTTCCTGATTATCACAAGGCATTAACGCTATTTGACTATTATTTTTTCCTGAAAATACTACGGTTTCTAAATTAGATATTAATTTTATATCCTGAATAATGGGAGTAGGAGAAGATATAATTAACCCTTGGATCGATCGATTATTTTCATCTAGTTTAATAGTTTCACTCAATAATTTTTCTAAAGATTTGATCGAACTATGCCAGTATTTTTGAGCGTTAATACTTTTCTGAGCAAGACTATCATCACCATCAAAAAAAGATGGAAAATCTTCTTCTAATAAAACATCACTTAATTTTACTCCCAAATAATCAGACAAAATCATAGTTAAAATATCTTAATATTTCTCCGAACAGAATTATCATAACCTGCTTATAAATTTTCTTAAAGTGTTATAACCGAACTATTTTAAGGGTAATTACCCCTCATCTAATTCCACATCAATTCATAAACAATTCGATAGTGCGATCGAGGTTATAGGATGATAGAGGAAGGGTTCGATCGATTTTGAACTAAAAAAAGTAGCTATATTTCAAGCTACTATCAAAATTCATAAAAAAAATAAAATTAGAATTTACTTAGCCATTGTTGCAAATCTTCGATCGAATCCATGTCAAATAAATCCTCTGCTAAGGTTTCTAAATTATCAATATTTAGGGCTTTTACTTTAGTTTTTAAATCTTCATTAATTACTCCCCGATGGCTTCTTTCCAAGGTTCGTCATAATTAGCGTTTATTTCTGTCATAACATAATATAGGGCAATGCACCGTCCACCTAGCCACTTATACATTACACTAAATTACAACATTGTTCACAATCTTCCCAACTCTTGACTCCTATTGTAATCGATCGACTTTTTCATCATTTCCTCATTATTGAGCTAATCCTCAAAGTCTTCATCAAGGGCGCTACTACCACCGCGCACGGTAACTAAATCGATTTGTTGACGGTAATAATCAACACTCTTAATCTCCACTTCTACTTTATCTCCTAAGCGATAAGCCGTACGGTTTTTTCTGCCCACTAAGCAGGTATGGCGTGATCGATACTCATACCAATCATCTTTTAATGAGCTAACATGGACTAAACCTTCCACTAAGGTATCTTCGATTTGTACAAAGAAGCCGTAGGATTGTACCCCCGTAATTAAGCCACTAAAGACTTTACCCGTTGAATCCTTCATTTTTTCAGCTTTCTTTAACCCTGCTAAATCAGTTTCAGCATCTTGGGCAATTTTTTCCCTTTCGTTGAGATGGGTGATTAAAGAATGTAAATCCGCTTCCAGATTGGCTTGAATATTTGCTGGTAAAACATTCCAGTTGATTTGCCCATGACAAGTGTTACTGCCTAACTCTACCCCTTGACTAGAACGAGTAGTACGTCGATCGCGCCCATGTTCAAACAGGGCTTTGAGTACTCTTTGTATTTGTAAGTCCACATATCTTTGTCCGGGGGAAACACAATGAGTATAGATAGGTAAAGCTAAACCAAAATGAGGGGCAGGGTGATTAATATATTTATCAGATTTGAGGGAGTTTAACAGGAGATAATGTAAAACTTTTTCGTAGTCTGATTTGCTAAATTCTTGAATTAAATGATAGTAGTCGATCGATTGTAACTCCTCCTCTGACTCTAGTTGAAAATCTAACTGTAAATTTGCCACCAGTTTTAACAAGTCTTCTAACTCATCCCAATCGGGTTTGGCTTGGGTACAATAAATCGCAGGTAACTGTAATTCGTTCAAGTGTTCGGCTACAATTTTTCCGACTAATACCATTAATTCTGTCATTAAAGACAATACGGGTAAAGTCGCATAGGATGCGATGGCACCGATACGCCCTTCATCTTTAAAGTAGGAAGTAATTTTATCTAAACTGATGTCAAAACCGCCTCTTTTTAACCTTTGAGCTTTCACGAGGGGGGCTAATTCAAAGAAAAGATGATTTAATAAAGGTAGTGTATCCGATAATTCAGGTTTTGCCGTACCCGAACCGATCATCGTTTGTACTTCTTTGTAAGTTAAAAAATGATCTACTCTAATCACGGAGGGAGTTATGTTATATTCTAATACTTGCCCTTTATCATCAAAGGTAAGTAAGACAGAAATGGTGAGTCTATCTTCTCCTGTGACTAATGAGCAACATTTTTGCACCGCTTTCGGTAACAAATCAATCACTTTATCCCCTAAGTGAACACTTGTGCCTCTTTTTCTGGCTTCTCGATCGAGATGAGTCTCAGGTTCAACATAATGGGCGACATCGGCAAGATGAACCCCTAAACACCAACGATTATCCTCAGTTTTTTGGAGAGTGATAGCGTTTTCAATGAATAAATCTAACTCCTGAGAGATTTCTTGCTCGATGGTGATGGTTAATAAATCTCGAAAATCAGTACGGTTTTGTAAATCAGCTTCCGTGATATTCGGAGTTAAATTTTCTGCCTGTTGTAAAACTTTTTCGGAAAATTCTTGAGGTAAATCATGTTTAGAGGAGACAATATCGGTGTCGGCGGCGGTTTCCGCATCACTTCCTAAAACTCGAATTACTTTCCCAAAAGGAGGATGTTGTCCAATAGGATAACGCAATACATTAACATGGACAAGGTGATTAATTGCCTCTTCTAAGGGTTGTCCATTTTCTTGTAATTTTAGTTCAAATAAGAGTCGATCGTCGAGGGGTACGGCGCTATATTCTCCTTTGTCTTCCACTACTCTGGCTAAAACCGAAGGATTTGCCCTTTCGACAATTAATTTCACTTCCCCTTCAGGAGAGCGACGACGAGTTCCCTCTTTAATGATTTTAACTAAGACTCGATCGCTATTCCAAGCATTACTAAGGTGAGTTTCTCGAATATAAATATCGTCGGCATCTTCTTCATCTTGAATGGCGAAACAGAAGCCTTTACTGGAGCAACGTAACTTCGCCTCTACTACGTCTTCTTCCATTACTCGGCGATATTTCCCAAACTCTTTAGTAACGACTCCTATCTTTTCTAAGACATCGAGGGCGATTTGTAGTTTTTCGAGTTCTTCAGGTTCTTCACAACCTAATTTTTTTTCTAGTACTTTCCCCGGTACAAGTTTATCGACACTAAGATGAGAAAGTATTGTAGCGATTGAAAACTCCATTTACTCTATCCTTTCAATTATGAATAATAACGTTGTTGCTGAGTAGTTTCCCTTTCATTTTTGACTAACTTGTAATTGCTTCACCTCAAAGGAGTGTATTAACTTTGCCAAAAATTTGTTTAAGTTTTAGGGAAACAATATAAACTGTGAGTATAAAATTTAGTCTTCATAGATAGCAATAAAGAAAGATGGAGATTCAGATAAAAATTACTTTGAGATAACCTGTGAAAAACGAGTTTTGCTTCCGTGAAAAATAATCGTCTTTCTAAAATAGTCATTCAAAGTTCAAAGCATAAGAAGATTTACCGATGATGGTGGGTTATGCTGAATTAATTGATTCATCTATCTTTAAATAGTGTTGATGGCTAGAGGCAATAAGTTAAGATATTAAGGCAACAAAACTATGTTTTTTGTCTAGTTTTTGAAACAACCTCCAGTACTTCACTTGACCGACTAATTTTATACTCAATTTCTTAATATATCCTATTTAGAGCTTTTGTACAAATGATTTTCGATCGATTTTAGGGATTGCTTCGTGCCTCGCAATGACAGGATAGGGGAGTTCGATCGATTGTAGGGGGATTGCTTCGTTTCCTCGCAATGACGGGGGGAGGGAGGTTCGATCGAGCAGTGCAGCTTTTAGCGATCGAACCTAATCCCGTAGGTTGGGTTAACGAAGTGTAACCCAAAATCATCAAAATCTAATATATTCTACCAAAGATTAAGCCAATAATTCAAAGGCAATGCCCTCCTCTACAAAAGCGTGTGAGTAATTTTCAAAGATACTTTGTCTTTCTGTCTCCCCGACAAAAATATAACTACCCGGATTAATTAAACTTTGGAAACGATAGATAGATTCCCCTGTACTGCTACCGGGGGCGGCTGCATAAAAGGCAATACCTTCTTCCACAAACATAGGGTAATTGTCTCGAATACTTTGACTTTCTTCCTCTCCTGCAAATAAATAAGCACCGGGAATGTCTTGATTTTGGAAGCGATTAATCCTCATTAAACTATCTCCTCCCTGTGTAGCTACTTTAAAGGCGAATCCTTCCTCTATAAAGTTGGGGTAATTGTCTCGGATGCTTTGGCTTTCTTCTTCTCCTGCGAACAAATACCCTCCTACTGTATCTTGATGGCGAAAACGATTAATCGAAGTATTCAGAATATCATAACTAATTTCTGTACTATTTTCCCCTTGATTGACGATAAATAAGGCATTGCTGAAATCTCCTTCGAGGGTAATGGTAGCATCAGTGTTACCATCGTTATTGCTGTCAATTTCTAAAATAGCTGAACTAAAGGTGACTTGAAGTTGATCTGCACTAAATACGCTACCTTGAATGATAATTTTATCAGTTCGATCGAACCCTTCGATAATATCGCCGTTTAATTGGGATAATGTACCTTGAATGGTATTAGCACCTCCAGAGGTAAGATCGAAATAGTCAGAAGCCGTGCTAGGTTCAAAAATGTTATTTCGATCGTCGCCAATAAATCTTGAGGCAGTATCAGGATTGGGGGGGATGATAATTTCACCATCAGAAAAAGAGGAAGCATAAACGATTACTCGTCCATCGAAGGCGACTTCATTTACATTTGTTACCGTAACTTCGATCGACTGTCGAGCGGTTAAATCTCCTTGATCTGTTACCGTTACCTCCAGAACATAAATGTTATTACCACCATCATCTAAAGGATTTTCAAAATCTGGTGCTTCTTTGAAACTTAACGCTCCCGTTTCGGGGTTAATATCAAAGAAAGTTGCATCTACTCCTCCTGTAATACTATAGGTTAAAACATCTCCCTCATTAGGATCAGTGGCAGTAATATTGCCTACAATGTTGCTATTTTCAGGGATAGTAAAAGTATTCGGTGAAGTAATGGTAGGTGGATTGTTGGGCATGGGTTCGATCGAGATAGTAAAAAGCTCAAAAGTTGTCAGAAAACCATCATTAGCAAATACCCCAACAGTTAAATTTCCTACATCATCACTGCTAGGAGTGCCACTGAAAGTTAAGGTTTCAATATCAAAATTTAACCAACTAGGTAAAGGAGTAGTACCATCCTCAAGAGAGGCACTATAAAACAAAGTATCTGCTTCTGGATCAATAAAGGTATCCTCTGGAATTATCAAACTAAAAACATTCGCTTCTTGTGCAGTTTGATCTGCAATAGGTTGATTGACGATGGGGGCTTCATTGACATCGGTGATGGCTAAAGTAAAATTGACGGTAGCATCAGGAGTATCTCCTACGGTATCATCATCCACATTTACGGTGACTTGATATTGATTTTTGGTTTCAAAATCAGGAGATTCACCGATATAGAATAATTCTGTACCAATAATTTCAAAACTATCAACATCGACACCTGTTAAGGAAAGCTCATTCGTGCCTAAAGCATCATCGATAATAGTAATATCAGCGACTTTGATACCAGTACCTACTTCAGTATTTTCGGCTAATTCTGTAATAGTATTGCTAAGGTTAACTGCAGTGGGTGCTTCATTCACATCTGTTACCGTAACTTCGATCGACTGTTGAGCGGTTAAATCTCCTTGATCTGTTACCGTTACTTCCAGATCATAAATGTTATTGCCACCATCATCTAAGGGATTTTCAAAATCTGGTGCTTCTTTGAAACTTAACGCTCCCGTTTCGGAGTTAATCTCAAATAAATCTGCATCTGCTCCTCCTGTAATACTATAGGTTAAAACATCCCCTACATCAGGATCGGTAGCCGTAATAGTAGCTACTGTCGTGGTATTTTCAGGAAGGGTAAAAACATTGACCGATGTAATACTTGAGCTTTCATTAACATCTAAGATAGTTAAAGTGAAATCACTACTAGCAAAAACATCTTCTCCTAAACTTAAATCTTGCACATTTAGTGTCACTTCATATTGATTTTTACTTTCAAAATTAGGTGATTCATCGATGTAGAATAACTCATTACCTCGAATTTCAAAACTATCAGCATCTGCACCCGTTAGGGATAAAAGATTATCACCTAAAGCATCATCCACAATGGCAATATCTGCCACTTTAATACCCTCACCAATAGCTGTATTTTCTTGTAATTCCGTAATGATAGAAGTTAAATTTACTCCCGTAGGAGGCGTATTAAACACAATCTTTGTATCATTTAACAATGTTTCAACCATAAAAACGCCATTACTGTAATCACCTTCTAAAATAATAGTTGCATCGGTTTCTCCATTACCATCACTATCAATTTCTAAAATAGCTGAACCGAGAGTAACAATTAATTGATTAGCCGTAAACTGAACATTTTTAACTAAAATTACGTCATTAGACTCAAAGTTAAAGACAATATCTTGATTTAGTTGCTCTAGTGTACCTTGAATAACATTAGAACTTCCGGGAGTTAAATTATAAACATCAGGTGCTGTACTACCCTGAAACGCATTATTGCCTTCATTATCTTCAAATAAAGTTGCAGTATTTACCCCAGCAGGTAAAACTAGATTTTCTTCAGGCACAATAATATTTAAGATAAATTCTGCACTCACTGACTCTTGAGCTTCATCTGTTGCCGTAACAATGACAGCTAAATTGTCAATATTAATATTTTTTGGTAAACCGCTAAAAATTAAATTAATGGGATCAAAGATAAGCCAAGAAGGAAGATCAATACCATCTGCGAGAGTTGCACTATAGGTTAAGGTATCACCTAATTCCTGATCTTGATCAGCAAAAGTGTCATCAGGGATTTGAAAGTCGAGAAACTCATTAATAGCACCCTCTTGATTTTCAATGGGATTTAATAAAATAGGTGCGTTATTAGGGTTAATCGTAACTGTAATTTGGTCATCTAAAAGGAGAAGAACATTAAGGGGATTACTTAATTGAACACTAAGAGTTTTTCCTTCTTGCCAAGTATCCAAACCAAGCACTTCAATGGGAATTAATTTTTCCGTTTCACCCGGTTGAAAAGTGATTGTACCACTACTAGCCACATAATCTTCTCCCTCAATAGCAGAGCCATTGACAGTAGCATAATCTAAGGAAATAACATCTTCGCTTGGTTGGGAGATATTAATACTTACTTCGATTACTGTGCTGTTCGTATTTTCAGCCCCAACACCCATTGCAGTGGTTTCACTTAATGTCTGTGAAAAAACTTGAAAAGGCAATAAAGGAGACAAGTTTGGAAGAAAATAATCCAAAGTTTTGTTAATAACAAACTTACCTGCCTCAAATGCAACATCTTTTAGTGCCTCTGTCACAGTGTTCCAATTATCAACGGTAAAATCAACCGTGGCACTCCAAGTGTTTCCAGTCCAAGAACTTGCTTTATTCCATGTATCAGCAGTCCAAGAACTCACCGCCTCGAAAGCATCGATTCCCCAGTCTGCGATCGCCTCCAATGCCGCAGCTCCCCCATTACCGATGGCAATAACCGCTGATTGTAGTATTTCAAGACCGTCTTGTCCCAAATTAGCTAAAAAGTCCGCAAGATCGATTAAAAGCCCAGTCGTTGTACGTAAAGTCTCTGTACCAAATCTAGAACTTAAACTAGCTGCGATTGTTGATCCTAATGGAACGAAAAATTTAGAAATTGCGAATTGAAGAATTACATGATCTAAATCACTACTATAGTTAAATAAGGGAGAGTTTAGGAAAGAAAAAGGAATTGAACTTAAAGTTCCATCAGAAATTTTGTCTTCTCCCAAACCTAAAATGGGTGTGAGATGAGTAGAAGGAAATAAATTCAATATATTGGGTAAAGCAGAATAATCAAAAAATCTTACATCACCAGGAATATAAGTTAATCCAGCAAGACTAACAATATCCGCAGAAGTTACATAGTGAGTAACTCCATCAACTTCACTTAATTGAAATAAACTTGTACCGTAATTATTTCCTTGAAAATTAATGGATGGCGATATGCCAGGTGAGTTAAAAGTGACAACTTCTCCCAAAGGTAAATCATCTGTTACGTCGGTGATATAAGAAGCAAACCACTGAGATAAAGCACCTCCTAGACTATGACCTGTTATGTAAGGTGCAAAGTTACGATCTTGACTAATTAACCATTGAAAGATTCCATCTGGATTATTAACATCTCGATTATTATTAAATTGAGTAAAGCCAATTCCGCTAGGGTTAGCATCATCTAAAAAATCAAGTGGATCACCAGTACCTCTGATGACCAAAATAGGAGGAGCATTCTCTGCTGTAAGTCCAATCGCATAAAATCCAGTACTCTTATCATCCCAAACTTTGTTTAGTGTGTAAGATAAATTTTGGGTATTGTATTGTGAGTTTTGGAGTTCTAATTCGTATTTTAAAGGGTCAGATGCCCAATCTTCATAAACTAATACTTTTGACAAAAGCTCAAGAAAACCATGATCTATTTGAAACGGAAGACTTGGTGCTTCTACCACTGTTAAAGGAACTTCTCCTATATTAGTTGTACTTGTACGAAAATTAGAAACAAATAAGCCAGAATCATAAATTCCATCCCCAGTGTCCGCAATACCAATCCTTACGCTATAGTCATCCACTCCCTCTTCAAGAGGAATTGGGATCACCAATCTTTGTGTGATGCCGTTATATTCAATAGGCAGAATACCATTAGTGTTATCAGTAAAACGACCATCTTCTACTGTAGCACTAATAACACTTAAAGGTTTGTTCAAATCTCCATCAATCAAAGCATAATTTCTATCATTGACAATGACTGCACCAATATCTACAAAAGAGGAGTTAATAAAATTAGGAAATTCCTCTGAACCGAAGATTATATCAATAAGAATAGAATTAACAGATGAATTAGTACGAGTGAAAGAAAATTCTAAAACACTGCTATCAAATGTTTCACCAGCCCCTCCGAAAGCATTTTGAACAATTGCTGTCAACTGAGAATCACCTGGAAATCCTAAGTCCACACTGTATGCACTTTCAGTATTTAGTAAAGGAGGAGTACCATTACCACTGGTTAATAAAATCCCTGTTTGATTTAAAGTAATTCCTTGTCCAAAGTTAATGGCATCGAAAAAAGAGGTTGACTGTTCATTTCCAATGAAATTAACACTATTTGCATTAATTTCAATTCCATCTATGCTTGAAATAATTTGATTTAGTAGAGATAATGGTGAGTCATTATTTGGATCGTATAATGTGAAGTTGTTCATGACATGAATTTAATTACTAATTTGGTTTTTACTTGTTGAGCTATATTTCTATTTATTTTTACTTCAATTGATTAATTGATTTATTGATTTATGGGGGCGATCGTTCGTGATTTATGGAGTTTAGGTATCTTTCCCAAAAGTTTAGGGTTTGAGATTCTTCCCTCGTAGTTAGAAATGAGTTTTTTCCCTTGTGAGTGATTGATTTCGGTTTTAATGGTGAAGGGGTTATAGAAATACTTAAAACACAAAGGCAAGGATATTGGTTAGTAGCTCTTTGAGATTCGATCGCACCTCTGATTTGAACAGTTTTAGTTATTCTGGGCAAACACTGACGATATATGGAGAGAATCGCCAATAGTGTATTACTCCCCCCCGACAAAAGAAGCGAAGACTCAGTGATACAAGGCAAGTTCACTTTTAATGGGAGGTTATGGGTTTTATGGGCATTCATAATTCACCCGAATTTCCTTTGCTTAATCAGCAAAATATGTACTCTTACATAGTATTTTGACCTCAAGAAAAAAGTTTGTTTCTGTAATAAAAGTTAACAATTTTTCAAGAAGGTGCAATTTTCATAACTAGAAAGATGAGATTGCTTCGTCACCTCGCAATGACAGGATAGGGGAGTTCGATCGAGTTTGGAGATTGCTTCGTACCTCGCAATGACAGGATAGGGGGTTCGATCGATTTTAGGGATTGCTTCGTGCCTCGCAATGACAGGATACCTGAGTTCGATCGATTTTAGGGATTGCTTCGTTACCTCGCAATGACAGGATAGGGTTCGATCGATTTTGGAGATTGCTTCGTTACCTCGCAATGACAGGGAAGTTCGATCGATTTTGGAGATTGCTTCGTTACCTCGCAATGACAGGGAAGTTCGATCGAGTTTTGAGGGATTGCTTCGTTACCTCGCAATGACGGGGGAGGGTTCGATCGATTTTAGGGATTGCTTCGTGCCTCGCAATGACGGGGGGAGGGTTCGATCGAGTTTGGAGATTGCTTCGTACCTCGCAATGACAGGATAGGGGGTTCGATCGAGACAAGATGAGATTAAAATTAAATATAATAAACAAAAGATAAGAGGATAAATTATGTTAAAAACTATTGAAGGAACTTATCATCAAGGAAAAATAACCTTAGAGAAAATACCTGAAAATATCCCT
>NZ_JBLZFY010000082.1:0-18898 GCF_050753365.1 Geminocystis sp. CENA526 | reverse complement strand
GATTAACGACTAAAACTATTCTTAATTCTTAATTCCTAATTCCTAATTCCTAATTCCTAATTCCTAATTCCTAATTCCTAATTCTTCATTATTCTTCATTCCTAATTTTTATGCAGTTAACTTGGTTAGATAGCAATTCTTGGTTAATAGAAATGGCAGGATTAAGGATATTACTTGATCCTTGGTTAGTAGGCTCTTTGATATTTGGAGACTTACCTTGGCTATTTGAAGGGAAAAAACGCACGGTTCGATCGATGCCAGAGTCGATCGATCTGATATTATTGTCTCAAGGATTAGAAGATCATGCTCATATACCTACCCTTGAAATATTAGATCATAATTTGCCTGTGGTAGCCTCAGAAAATGCCAGTAAAGTTTGTCAAAATTTGGGTTATCAAAAAATTCATACCTTAAAACATAATCAAAGTTATATTTTTCAAGATAAAATCCAAATACAGGCTGTTGCTGGTTCACTTGTTGGGGTCAATTTAGTGGAAAATGGTTATATAATTAGGGATCTCCATAGTGAAGACTCTATATATTATGAACCTCATGGTTTTCATAGTGCCAATTTGCAACGAGAAAAAGCGGTAAAAACTATTATAACCCCCCTCACTAATATAAGAATACCTTTTATAGGTTCGGTAATCAAAGGACAAGAAGACGCTGTAGAAGTCTGCCGTTGGTTAAAACCTCAATATATTCTCTCCACTGCGGCTGGAGGTGATTTGGAATATCAAGGTATTCTCCCCAAACTTTTGAAAGAGGAAGGCTCGATCGATCGTTTTCGTGATTTATTAATTAAAGATAATCTTAGTACCACTGCCATCGAAATCCAACCTTGGAATACTATGACTTTGTGACATAATCACCTTTAGACAAAGGTTTTAAGACTTAACGGTAAGAGTAGATTAAAATATGCGTAATGTGGGTTATGAATCTTATCTTTCTTAATTCTTAATTTCTAATTCTTTTTATGAATAAACCAAAACCGCAAAAACCTTTGCCTAAAAAATCAAGAAATTCTGACAATCCTCCCCCTTCCCAGAAAAAAATATTTACTCCTGTAGAAACAGAATCTAATCCCGACTTAATCTACGGGTGTTATCCTGTCTTAGCGGCTTTAGAAAATAATCATCAATTAAATCGCCTTTATCTTACGGCAAAAATGGCACACGATCGAAGGTTTGAGCAGTTTTTACCCCAAGTGAAAGCTAACGGCACAATAGTTGATATAGTGGACAATAATCGCCTGAATCAAATTACTAACTTTGCCAATCATCAAGGCATTGCAGGTACAGTTGCACCTTATGAATATATAGAATTAGGGGATTTAATTACTCAGGCAAAAGCGCAAACTCAGCACCCCGTTATCATTATAGCCGATGGGATCAATGATCCCCACAACTTAGGTGCGATAATTCGTACAGCAGAGGCTTTAGGTATGCAAGGTTTAATTATTCCTCAACGCCGTGCGGTTGGTATTACTTCCACCGTCAAAAAAGTTGCCGCAGGAGCGTTAGAATATTTTTCCGTAGCGAGAGTTGTAAATTTACAGAGTTCGATCGAGCAATTAAAAGAAGCAGGATTTTGGATTTACGGTACAGTAGCAGATAGTGGTAATGATTTACACAAAACAAAATTAGACGGCGCGATAGGATTAGTAATAGGCTCTGAAGAAAAAGGTATAAGCCACTCTACTGCAAAATCTTGTGATTTCTTAATCTCAATTCCCATGATAGGTAAAACCCCCAGTTTAAATGCTTCCGTAGCAACCGCTATTTGTCTTTATGAAGTTCATCGTCAACAACTTTTAAAGGAATCTAGCTAAAATATTTGGGTAATTATCCCCCTTGTCAATTATGGAAGTAGAAATTAAAGTAAGAATAAGTATTGTTCTATAGGGATTATTAAAAATATTCTATATATTCCCAAAAAAAATATCCTTAGTCAAATCTATAGGGTATCATGCAAAAAATTGCTCTCATAAAACCATAAACTCATTAGGAAAATTTCTATGAAAGAACTATTAATTAGAATTTTAGACTTGTTTGGACTAGCTTGTTGGTTAGAAATTAGTACAGAAGCCCCTAGGTGTACTTATTATTTTGGACCTTTTCTCAACGCTCAAGATGCTAGAATGTCTCAGGATGGTTATATTGAAGATTTAACCGAAGAAGGTGCTAAAGGTATCATGGTAGCAATCAAGAGATTTAAACCTAGAGATTTGACGATTTTTGATGAAGTAGCAGAAGCCAAGATTTTTACTCCCTTTATCAAGATTTCTCCTCAACCATCGATTAACTTGTAATGAGTGCTTAATTCGATCGATTAGAGTGTTAAATAATGAATAATGAATAATGAATAATGAATAATGAATAATAAAGAAGGAGAAAATAGTGAGTAAAATTACTTCAAATCAAATTTAAACTTAAAAATAATTTAACATGAGTACAATAACAGATAATGACTTAAAAGAGTTGAAAGATTTAATTAACTCAAAATTTGAGCAATTCGATCGTAAATTTGAGCAAATGGGATCAAAAATTAATCAACTCAATGAAAAAATAGATAATCGTTATCAATTATTAGACAGCAAGTTAAATGATATGAGAGTAGATATAGCTACCCTCAAAGAAGGGCAAAATGGTATTAACAAAAGACTAGATAACCTTGACTTTATCGCTAGAAGTGTCATAGGAGGAATTATTTTAGCTTTATTTGCTGGTTTTGCCAAAATGCTTTATCCCAATCTATTCACTTAGATTCTGAGGACTTGATGAGGATTTTAACATGAGTACGGTAACAGACAATGACTTAAAAGAGTTAAGAGATTTAATTAACGATAGATTTAACGAGTTGAGGTTAAACCAAGAAAAAATAATGACTAGATTAGAAGACTGGAAACTATTTCAAAAATACAGGCAAGATGCCTGTTCTACGGTGATAAAATCATAATTTATGGAGAAGTTGATTGGTTATTCCCAGTAACATCCGCAAGGTTACGAATATCCCCTTGATAACCAAAACTGCTTAAAATTCTTCCTGCTTCTTCATAGGTGACGGGTTTTTGCGGTTGAAACAAAGTAATATAACCAAATCCTCGTCTGATGTTGGATGCTTCGCCATTTTGCCAATCTACATATAATGGCGCCCATGCTTGAGTATTTATTTTTGTCGCATCCTGAAAACCCCATGTTTCTTTAATGGTATCCAAACTGGCGTTAGGTAATTTTTGCCGAAAATCTAAGGGAATTTTCCAGCGAATTAAGTCTTCTCTGGTTAAGGCTTCGTCTGGTTTAAAGACGATCGAACTGGTATCTTGAGTTAAACTAGAAGGTATTAACCCCGCTTGTGCTAAACCTTGAATCATGGCAAAATCTGGATCATTAGTACCAATATCGGTAAACACAGGTTGACTATTCGGAGTGGCAAGACGAATCAACTTACCGTTAACATCGCTATAGATGAGGTTATTAGCTTTTACTAACCAACGGGCATATTCTCTCCGAGAAATGGTATCATGGGGCTTCAAATTCTCAGATGGTGAAATAATTTGTAATCTTTTTAAGGGTTCAAGATAGGAATTATCGACAACAGTATTTTTATTATTGTTCGTATCGATCGAGCTATTGTTATTATTAGTATTGTTATTATTATTGGGAATAATTAACGCTGTTGTTTCTTTCTCATAGGTAAGAGTAAACTGTGTTTCATCGTTATTGGGTGTGAAAGATAACCTTAAAGATTCCTGTGTGTCGGGTTTCGTGGCAATAATCACGTTTTCTTCGGGTTGAGATACAGTCCAATTTTGGGCGGTTAACTCTTGTTGATAAAACTCTATAATTAAGTTTAACGGATCGATCGAACTCCATACCGTCTGTTTTCCATCCACCGTAATTAACTTAGCCTGACTATAGATGGGAATATCTTGAGGAAAATCATCGGGAAGTTTTACCTCATTTTCACCCTTATTAGGAGGGGAAGGATTATTATTCGTAATGGTATTATTAGGATTATTGGGATTAGCAGGAGCAAAACGAGATTCTAAGGCTTGATTACCACTACAAGCCCCCATAGTAACCATTAGAACAGATAATAAAATATAACGAGATAATAACATCAATTTTTGATACAAATGCCTTAGTCCTAAATATGATAAAATATAACTTACCTTGTCAGCGTTGGAAATTTTACCCTCCAAATCCTAGTGTAACAAATCAGTTAGTGGAAACATTAGGATTATCCTCCGTTGTGGCTCAAATTATTGTGAATCGTGGCATGGTGACGGTGGATGAGGTACAAGGTTATGTTAATCCCGAAATTATTGATTTACCCTCCCCTTTGACAGAATTTCCCGATTTACCTAAAAGTATCGCAATTCTGCAACGATCGATCGAGCTTAAACAAAAAATCGCTATTTGTGGTGATTATGACGCAGATGGAATGACTAGCACAGCCTTATTATTAAGAGGATTAAGACATTTAGGGGCGAATGTGGATTATGCTATTCCTAGTCGCATGAAAGACGGTTATGGTATCAATAAGCGCATCGTGGAGGAGTTTAAACAAGAAGGAGTGAGTTTAATTTTAACCGTTGACAATGGTATTTCCGCTTATGATGCCGTTGCCCATGCTAAAGAATTAGGTTTACAAATCATCATCACAGATCACCATGATTTACCCCCCATTTTACCTCCTGCGGATGCTATTTTAAACCCGAAATTGTTACCTAAAACTTCCCCTTATTATGGCTTGGCTGGAGTGGGAGTTGCCTACGTTTTAGCCGTCACCCTTGCGCAAAGTTTAGGGAAATTGGACGGGTTGACAAAATCCCTTTTAGAATTATATACTGTCGGTACGATCGCCGATCTTGCCCCTTTAACAGGAGTTAACCGCCGTTGGTTAAAAAGAGGCTTAAAATTATTACCAAACTCTGATATTTTAGGGATTAAAAAACTTAGTAATTTAGCAGAAGTAGAAAGTCAAAAAAAGTTATTAAATGCGGAAGATATAGGCTTTAAAATAGGTCCAAGAATTAATGCTATTGGGCGTTTAGATGATCCTCAAATTGTTATTGAATTACTCACCACTGAAGACGAAAAAATTGCCATAACTAGAGCAATGCAGTGTAATCAAATTAATCAAACTCGTCAAAATTTAACTAAACAAATTGAACAAGAAGCCATTAAATTAATCGAAGCAAAACAAATAAATTGGCAACTCGATCGATACTTATTTATTATTAACGAAAACTGGCATCATGGAGTTATCGGCTTAGTAGCATCTCGTTTATTAGAAAGATATGGAGTGCCAGTATTTATAGGTACTTATGAAGAAGAAAATCCAGAAATAATAAGAGGTTCAGCTAGAGGAATAGAAGAATTTAACGTGTTTTTAGCTCTACAATATTGCGATGATTTACTAGGGAAATATGGAGGACATAAAGCCGCAGGAGGGTTTAGTTTTCCTTCCAAAAATTTACCCTTAATTCATCAGCGATTAAAAGAATTTGCCCATCAAACATTAATGCCCGAATATTTAAAACCATTAATCAAAATAGATACAGAAATTAAATTTAAAGATATTAACTTTCAACTATTGCAAGAAATCGATAGTTTATACCCTTGGGGAATAGAAAATAATGAGCCTATTTTTTCTAGTAAAAATGTCAAAGTTTTTTCTCAAAAATTAACCAAAACAGGGGAGCATTTACAACTAACATTGATACAAGATAATGTGGAATTTAAAAGCATTGCATGGCGTTGGAGTGAATATTATCCTTTACCTCCTCATGTGGATATAGCCTATAAACTCAAAGAAAATGAATGGCAAGGCAACAAATCAATTCAATTAGAGATACTTGGTGCGAGACAATGTGATGAAAATTAAAGTTTTGATGTCATTGCGAGGTAACGAAAACTATTAAAATCAATAGACTTCTCCAGAAATGAAAAATTTAATCAATTCATCACCCTCTCCCCTCATCACCACCTGATACCTGATGCTTGATACCTACCCTCATCAAAATACTTTTTGTGCACCCCCTATTTAATTTTTCCAAAATTAGTGCAATTTATTCGCAATAGAGATATAATAGTTTTTCTAGTTAATGATAATTATTGTAATTAAGTAAATTTTATGAATAAAGTTACTAGAAGAATATTTTTAGGCGCGAGTGGTGCTTTAGGTGCTGTGGCTTTAGCAGAATTGACAGGGGTGAAAAGTACTTTTGCCCAAAGAGGAAGACAACAAATCAATTTGTATTCATCTCGTCACTACAATACAGATCAAAGACTTTATACCGATTTTGAAAGACAAACAGGCATTAAAGTTAACTTAATCGAAGGTAGAGGGGAAGAATTATTACAAAGGATTCGCAGTGAAGGACGTAATTCTCCTGCGGATATATTTTTAACTGCTGATGTAGGCAATATTTGGCAAGCACAACAAGCAGGTATTTTCAGTCCTGTTAATTCTACGGTTTTAAATCAACGTATTCCTAGTAATCTTAGAGATACAGCTAAAAATGAGTGGTTTGGTTTTAGTACCAGAGTTCGAGTCATTATGTACCGCAAAGGAAGAGTTAACCCTAGTCAATTATCGACTTATCAAGATTTAGCTAATCCGAAATGGCGTGGTAAATTGATTATGCGTACCTCCACCAATATTTATAATCAATCTTTGACGGCGTGGCTTTTAGGTATTGAAGGTGCTGCTAAAACGGAACAATGGGCTAGAGGTATTGTTGCTAATTTTGCTCGTCAACCTCAAGGGGGCGATCGAGATCAATTTGAAGCAGTCGCCGCAGGTGTTGCAGACTTGACAGTTGCAAATACTTATTATCTAGGCTCTTATGCGACATCTTCAGACCCTAAGAGGAAAGAAATTTTCAATCAAATAGGTGTATTTTTCCCTAATCAAGCTCAAGGGCAAAGTGGTGCTTTTACTAATATTAGTGGTGGCGGAGTATTAAAAACAGCCCCGAACCGAGCAGGTGCGATCAGATTTTTGGAGTATTTAACTAGCCCAACGGCACAAAATTATTTTGCTAAGGGTAACTTTGAATACCCTGTGGTTCAAGGATCAGAAATTGATCCAGTTTTAAGAGGCTTTGGTACATTTCGATCGTCCAATAGTTCTTTAACAGGAGTTGGTCCTAATTTAGCCAATGCTGTGAGAATACTCGATCGAGCAGGGTGGAAATAATTAAGAATTAAGAATTAAGAATTAAGAATTTAGGATCGATAATGAAAATTACTGTTAAATCGATCTAGATTTGATTTTTTTTGCCAATTCGGTATGGAGTTGATGACTAGCTTTATAGGCTAAATAGTGCGCACGGGGTATTTTTCCTAATAAACTTAAGTCACCGATGAAGTCTAATAACTTATGTCTGACGGCTTCGTTTTCAAATCTGAGGGGGGGATTTAACCAACCACTATAATCGCACACAAGAGCATTATCCAAACTTCCCCCTTTAATTAATCCTGCTTCCTGTAGTTGTTTTATTTGATCTGCAAATCCAAAAGTACGGGCGGGGGCGATCGAACTTACAAAATGTTCTCTTTGAGGATACCAACTATACCATTGATTTTGCAACACGGGATAGGGATAATCAACACCACAACTAAATTTCATCTCTGATGAAGGAATCACGGCACAAAAAGCATCCCCTTTTCTTACCCAAATTTCTGCTTCAATAGTTTCTGTTACATCAGCAAAGGGATTTTCACATTTATAGTCAATTTGCTCTACCCAATTTTGTGCTGAACCATCTAACAAAGGAACTTCGCAACCATCAATACAAATTTCTGCGTCTTCAATACCGCAACCCACTAGACTAGCTAACAAATGTTCTACTGTCCTAATTTTCGCTTCTCCATTGCCTAATTCTGTCGATAATGTGGTAGTTTCGATCGAATCCACGTTAGCATGAATAATCGGTTTATCGGGTAAGTCAACTCTGACGAAATAACGTCCTTTGCCTTGGGGGGCAGGAGAGACTTTTACCGTAGTTTTCATGGCAGAATGAAGACCAATTCCAGATAATTCAAAGGGTGTAAACATTTTAGGGAATAGTGGATAGTGGATAGTGTATAGTGAATAGTGGATAGTGAATAGGTAAAATTAACTACTCATTACTCATTACTTATTACTCATTACTCTTGATTAAAAAATGGATTTACCTTTAGATTTTAAAACTTATACTATTTGGTCAATATATACAACCATTGGCTTTTTTGTTCTTGCGATTGTCGGTTTTTTGTTTAAATGGGGTTTCCGTTTTCGACTCGTAGGTGCTACGGGTTTTATGGGGGTTTTAACGGTGGGATTATTTGCCCTTAGTTTAGGACTGTTCGATCGAGTAGAAATACCTAATGCTGTCAGATTCAACTTGGTTTATGACACGGGAGGAAATCAAGCAGTAATTACAGTACCCATCGATATTACCAAAGATCAATTAGAAAGTACTTTACTACAAGCATCTAATGATTTATTCTCCTATGGTAGAACCGCTACTAATGCAGATGATAAATTAACTATTAGGGCAAGAACTCAGTTTCATCAAGAAGCCATGACAATTCCCCTTTATTTAGGACAGGTGCGCCGTTCTTTAGTCAACAAAGATGATGCTACCCCCTCGATCGTTATTAATGAAAAGGCTTTTGCTCAATTAGAGTCCTTGCAAAAACAACAGTAATTAGGTTTTAGGGTTGATAATATACTCTTTTGCCTCTTGCCTATCTCCATTATTTCCTTACAGAGTATAATTTATTTTTCAACAATGTGATCTTAGTTACAATAGTATTGGCAATAATTAAGTTATCCTAGTTAATATTAGTAAATAACTCTCCTTGAGAAAACGGAAAACCTATGGCTATACCCACTATTTCGAGCAATTTAGCACAAGATGAACAAATCTGGCACAGTCTTAAACAGGCGATCGCTAGAAGTTCTGGTTTTAAGCGTTGGCAAACAGAAAACAAATTAGAAATTAGTATTGATGATCAAGTTAAACAGTATTTACGTTCAACCCTTGAAGCCTTAGCTTATTAACCATTTTTTAAATGGGGAAGTGCGAAATTGTATTCTTTTCTTCCCCTTCCCATTGAAAATGATGATAAAGTAGATTAATTTAACGATTTCAATATAAAAATTGATTTAATTTTTCACTTTTGGAGATACCTATTACCTATTACTTATTACTTATTACTTATTACTTATTACTTATTACTTATTACTTATTACTTATTACTTATTACTTATTACTTATTACTTATTACTTATTACTTGTGGGGTGTGATGACTCCTTTGGGTAAGTATCCTAATTCTCTCAAAGGTGTTACCATCGGGTCTTCTGTTACTTTAGTCGGTAGCCTTCCTAGGGCGACATTATCATAGTTTAATTCATGTCGATCGTAAGCCGCTAACTCATATTCTTCTGTCATAGATAAACAGTTAGTGGGGCAGTATTCCACGCAGTTACCGCAGAAAATACAAACACCAAAATCGATACTATAGTGTTTTAATTCTTTCTTTTTAACGGCTTTGTTAAACTCCCAATCAACTACGGGTAAGTTAATGGGGCAAACCCTCACACAAACTTCACAAGCGATACATTTATCAAATTCAAAATGGATTCTTCCTCTAAATCTTTCGGAGGGAATAAGTTTTTCATAGGGATATTGTACCGTTACGGGGCGACGACTCATGTGATCAAAAGTAACGGCAAATCCTTGCCCAATATACTTTGCGGCTTCTACGCTTCCTTTGGCGTAATCAGTTACTTGTTTGAGAAATTTAAACATAATCTGTTGAATAAGTGCCAATGACATTCATTTTACCCTATGTGATTAGTTTCTGAATGTTTAATCACCATATCTCGATCGAAACATCATAAAATATTCTTAATCAATGTAGAATTAATAACAGATACCTGATAATTGCTTTATCTTAAATTAAAAATATTTCTTATTTCCCGTGCAATCTATCTTTAACTCTCATCACGATTCAATGTCTTCATCCATCACCACAGAATCATTGACAACATCAGTACGTCTAGCGAAAATCGATGATGTCAGTCAAGTTGGAGACGTTTTAACCCACAGTTTCAATAATTTGAATGAGTGGAATTTGTGGATTTATCCTTTTCTGAAAATGGGAGTTTGTGAAGATTTACGTCATCGCTTAAAACATGAGGACAATTATTATTGTATTTTAGCCGAAAGACATTTTTCCCATTCATCTTCTCACCATAGCCAAATTGTTGGTACTGTAGAACTATCTTTACGAACGGTGTACAATTGGGGAGGAAGAAAAAAATACCCTTATATAGCTAATTTAGCAGTGAGTAAAAATCATCGTCGTCAAGGGGTAGCTTCTCAATTACTATGTAAATGTGAAAAAATAGCAAAATATTTGGGATTTAATGAACTTTATCTTCATGTTTTAGCTAATAATAATATTGGACAGCACTTGTATCTAAGCAATGGTTATACTGTTGTTCAGGTAGAAACTGATTTATATAGTTTATTTATCCCCAGTAAACGCCGTTTACTTTTAGTTAAATCGATTTAATCATGACTTTTGGCAATAACTCTATAGAAAATGATATTGATGATTTGTTGCTGGGGAAACGTTTATTATTAATTAATCCCAAAAAAAAGAATGGTTTAATCCTCGTTAAAACCTATTATGCCGAATTTGCGGGGCCGGGTGCTATTGTGGGGGGATGTTTCGATCGAGACTTGCAAAAAGTGATTCCTGTCGGTAAACTATCTTTAACAGAACCGTCCACATCTCAAGAAAGACAACGGGGCTATTTAATTAGACGACAGTGGGTAAGACTAATCAAACAAATTACCGATAATCCCATACCCCATGAAAGGGCACAGGTTATTCTGAATCAATTTGAACATTGGTTCGATACTAACACAACTAATCAAGTACCCGATGAGATTTTTGCCTTGATTGTCGGGGTTTTACCCTCTACCATTACAAAAGCAAGAGATTTGGTAAATCGATTGTAAGGTAGTTTGCATTCTTAATTCTTAATTCCTCAAAACTCTTAACTTAATTTTCATTGTGTGATTGACCATTAACCAATAAACTTTCTAATAAAAGCAATTTCACAAAATAAATTTATGAAAAAAGTACTTGGAATTATTTTAGGCGGTGGCGCTGGTACAAGATTATATCCTTTAACTAAATTACGGGCAAAACCAGCAGTACCCCTAGCAGGAAAATATCGTTTAATTGATATTCCTATCAGTAACTGTATTAATTCTGAAATTTTAAAAATTTATGTTTTAACTCAATTTAACTCAGCTTCCTTAAATCGTCACATCAGTCGTGCTTATAATTTTTCTGGTTTTAGTGATGGTTTTGTAGAAGTATTAGCCGCCCAACAAACCAAAGAAAATCCTGAGTGGTTTCAAGGTACTGCTGATGCTGTACGTCAATATTTATGGTTATTTCAAGAATGGGATATTGATGAGTATATTATTCTTTCGGGGGATCATCTCTATCGCATGGATTATACTAAATTTGTGGAACATCACCGCAAAACGGGGGCAGATATTACTTTATCCGTTGTACCCATTGACGAAAAAAGAGCTTCTGCTTTTGGTTTAATGAAAATTGATGATACTGGACGCATCATTGACTTTAGCGAAAAACCTGAAGGGGAAGAATTGAAAAAAATGGCTGTGGATACCTCTATTTTAGGCTTGAGTCCTGATAAAGCACAAGAAAGTCCTTATATTGCTTCTATGGGTATCTATGTCTTCAAAAAAGAAGTATTAGAAAAACTCTTACAACAAAATCCCTCTCAAACGGATTTCGGTAAAGAAATTATCCCTGCCGCTTCTAAAGATTATCGAGTACAAGCCTACTTATATAAAGGTTACTGGGAAGACATCGGTACGATCGAGGCATTTTATGACGCAAATTTAGCCCTAACGAAGCAACCAAGACCAGATTTTAGCTTCTATGACGAAAAAGCTCCTATTTATACCCGTTCTCGTTATCTTCCGCCCACTAAACTATTAAATTCTCAAGTAACCCAATCGATTATCGGTGAAGGTTGCATTTTGAAAGAATGTCGGATTAATCATTGTGTTTTGGGGGTAAGAACGAGAATTGAATCAAACTGTATTATCGAAGATAGTTTATTAATGGGAGCAGATTTTTATGAATCTGGTGCTATCAGACAGAATAAAATAGATCAAGGTGGTATCCCCGTAGGAATTGGCTCAGATTCTACCATCAGACGCGCCATAGTCGATAAAAACGCTCGAATCGGTAAAAATGTCATTATCACCAATAAAGACAGAGTTGAGGAAGCTAATCGAGAAGATGAAGGTTTCTTAATTCGCAGTGGCATTGTAGTAGTTATCAAAAATGCGACTATTCTTGATAATACTGTGATTTAACCGTGATAATTAAGTAGGGGTTGCTTAAACCTGAGTTCGATATAAAATTATCGGTGAAGATAAGACGCTTGAGACTAGGAGACTAGGAGACTAGGAGACTAGAAGACTAGAAGACTAGGAATGAATAAAATTCTCTCAAAAGAACATCAAATATTAAGAATTTTTCTCCCATTCGACTTGTCCACTTGTCCACCTGTCTAGTTTTCATCATTTTCTTTCTGTCGAACTGAAGTACTATTAATCCCTACCAGGCAAAAGGCAAAAGGCAAAGTAGCATTAAAGCCTTACAATTCATATTCATATAAGAATGCTATAACATGGTTAGTGCAACAAATATTTTTGAAAATAATGAAATCAGGAGTATATTTTATTGGTGCAGGACCTGGTGATCCTGATTTATTAACAGTTAAAGCCTATAAAATTTTGCAACAAGCAGATGTAATTTTATATGCAGATTCTCTTGTACCTAAACAGATTTTTAAAGATGTAAAACCTACCGCAGAATTAATCCCAACGGGTAATAAAACCTTAGAAATAATTGTGCCTTTAATGATTGAAAAAGTTAAACAAAATTTAACAGTAGTAAGGTTACAATCAGGGGATTTATGTCTTTATAGTGCCATATATGAACAAATGATACAACTAGCTGAAGCTGATATACCCTTTGAATTGATACCGGGTATAAGTGCTTATCAGGCGGCGGCAGCAAAAATTAGTGCTGAATTAACCATCCCTGAGTTAGTGCAAACCATCATTTTAACGAGGGTAAGCGGTAGTGCATCCCCCATGCCAGAAAAGGAAGAATTGAAGGGTTTAGCGTCTCATCAAGCTAGTCTGTGTTTATATTTAGCGGCTCGTCATGTACACAAAGCTCAAAAAGATTTGTTGGAGTATTATTCTGCTGATACACCAGTGGCGGTGTGTTATCGAGTGGGTTGGGAAGATGAAAAAATCTTGATTGTGCCTCTTACGCAAATGGCGAAGGCAACAGAGGAAAATAACTTGATTCGGACTACTATGTATATTATCAGTCCCGCCCTCAAAAAACTCTCTGACTATGAGTTTCGATCGAAATTATACCATCCCAGTCATCAACATTTATTCCGCCCAAAATAATAAAAACCCAAAACTAACCTGAGTGAACTATAAAGTGATGAAGATAAGAGGGTAGTTTATTGCAATAATCACCAAAAAAAGGGCTAACCGAAGTCGATCGATTAACCCTTCAATAATTAATGGAAGATACACTGTTAGTAAATAAACTCCATTATTTGAGAACTAACTTAACGTTAGCGTTTTGTAAACCTTTTTGTTTTACTTCACTCAAAGTTTTATTTACCGCATATTTTTGGTTGATGGAATTGATTAACTCAGTTTGATTGTGTTTTTTAGCAACACCCCAGAGATCAGCGATTAAGTCAAAGCTACCATCAGCATTGCGAGACCAACCGAGATCGTATTCTCCTTCTAAAACGGCTACAATATCAGCACGAAGACGTTGACCGTTATAACCGCGCACATCAGCATCGGTGGTTACGTTGATACCTAAATCCCGTAAGGAACTGGTTAAAATTTCGGCAGAAGTAATCTTGGTGCGTAAAGTGCTAAAGTGAGACATTGGAATTTCCTCCTAAGAGATTAAAGACAATAGTATGATAGATGCACACAAGGTGCTTGAAATTAATTAGCCCTAAAGCTAATCTTTCCCTGATAGAGAAAGCCTGTTAAAACTCCATGCGTTGATATTGCGCGATGGAGGCTGAAGCAGTTCTGGCTCTTTGTCTAGCCCAGTCTCGTAGTGCTGTTACCTGCTCAGTCATAGTACGGGACAGAGGTAGTGTCGATTTGATAGCGGCAATTATATCTAATTGATGAAACTCTCGATCTTGAGCGAAAGCCTCGTACATAGCGGCGATAATTGCTTGTTCAATCTCTGCCCCGGAAAAACCTTCGGATGTCTTCGCTAACTCCTCCGTATCAAAACGGGCGATGTCCGATCGACGTTTAGCAAGATGAATCCTAAAAATTGCTTCCCGTTCTGCAACACTGGGTAAGTCCACAAAAAATATCTCATCGAAACGACCTTTACGCAAAAACTCACTTGGTAATCTTTCGATACGATTCGCCGTTGCCATGACAAACACGGGGGAAGTTTTTTCCTGCATCCATGTTAAAAACGAACCAAAAATACGACTAGATGTACCACCATCGGAATCGGCTGATCCTGCACTTCCTGCAAAAGCCTTGTCTAATTCATCGATGAATAAGATTGCTGGTGAAATAGACTCAGCAGTTTTTAAGGCACTGCGTAAATTAGCTTCGGATTTTCCTACTGTTGAGCCGTCATAAACACGCCCCATATCTAACCTTAATAGGGGTAAACCCCACAGTTTAGAAGTAGTTTTGGCAATCAAGGATTTACCACAACCCGGCACTCCTAAAATTAACATCCCTTTGGGTTGGGGAAGTCCGTAGGATCGTGCTTTTTCGCTGAAGGCTTCCGATCGTTGTTTTAACCAGTGTTTGAGTTCTTCTAAACCCCCTACACCGTTAATGGTTTCGTCTTCTTCCATATAGTCAAGGATACCGTTACGCCGAATTAGTTGTTTTTTCTCAGACAGGACGATTTCCACTTCATTTTCTGTTAATTGTCCCGCTTTCACCTGAGCTTTACGATAGACTTTTTCCGCTTCATCGATGGTTAAACCGAGGGCAGCTCTGCGTAATTTTTCTTTGACTTCGGGAGATAGTTGTTTGCGTTTGCTTTGCTGTAAGGCTCTTTCCAATACTTCGTCTAGCTCATGGGCTTGAGGTAAGGGAAAATCTAACACCACTAAATCTTTTTCTAATTCTAAGGGTGTTTGTTGATAGGGTGACATGAGGATAATGATTTTATCCGTTCCCTTGAAGGTGGCGATGGCATCCCTTAACCAACGGGTGACTGGAGGGGATTCCAAATAAGGGTGTAAGTCTTTGAAGATGTAAACCCCTGCTTCTTTTTGACGGATTACCCACTCGATGGCTGCTTCGGGAGATACAGTATTGTGTTGTACCGATCGAGCTTCTTGTTGACTATATTCAACAATGCCTCTGGTAACAGTCCACAGATACACTCGACGATTACCTTGAGATGACGACTCATTTACTATAGTGGCTATGGATTCTTCCGCTCTGTCTTCTTCTGAAGTTACTAGGTAAATCAGAGGGTATTGAGCTTTGATGAGAATGTTTAACTCTTCTTTCATGGGGTCTGCCTCTCTTGGTTTTTGCGGTTGGCGGTAATCACTGATTTAATTGGATTTGACCAATTATCAGCAGGGGATTAACTCTTCTTTGTGTTCCTTATCTGCTTTGATTTCGCTTCCTTCGCCGATTAAAGTAAATTCTTCATCCACTATATTCGGTTGGTTTTTGAGGGAAATCATTTGTCCGTCACGCATTACCATTGCGGCATCGCATTCAGGGCAAACATGGACTTGATGAGTTTTTCCGTAACTCGCTTCTACTTCCTCCACTGTATCAGGGTGTCTGAGGTAAAAACTTATGGCTTTTTCGACTAATGCTGACATGGAGTCAGTGTCGATCGCCGCTTTTACTTTGAGTTGACGATGCAGTGTTGGTGGGAGATAAAGAGTAACTTTTTGCTTTTCTTGCATATTCGCTTTTATTTGATATGCCCAAGTGCGATATTCATTACTTTAACTTCTTTTTTTTCTACTGTCAAGACGTTACCCCATTTTAACAGCAATATTGTTACATTTCTTAACAATTATTAAATAAAAAAATCACTCAAACCCTGTGAGTGACGTTGATTGTATAGATTTTTCAGTTCGATCGATTATTGTCGATAATGACTAATTTTGGAGATGATTTCAGGTGCTTTTTTGTGCCATGATGTGTTTATAGGTTGTTTGATGAGAATACGATAACGGTAAAAATTCAAAGACTCAAAGAGGAATCCCACGATCGAGCAGGTAACAGCTATGGTTAAAATACCGATACTGCCTGAGCCTTCACCGAAGACAGCTAAAAAATTCCAGATTTGTTCATAAAGATTTTCTCCCCAAACACCAATTAATGGTACATGAGACACCACCAGTAACCCTGCTAACATCGTGGTTAAGAAAACCACAGGCACGGCAAAACTAACAAGGGTTGTTAAGAAAAGAGAGAAAAATAGAGATAACCATATATTCATTGCTTTTACTTCCTATGATATGGAAGTTCTAAAAATTAAAGACTCATAGCATTTTTTACACTAACTATTATTAGACTAAGGCTAAAATCCTAATTTGTCATTACTTTGTCAAGAATCTTAAAAAAACATTAAAAAACTTGGTATTGTCACCAAGATAATGTATAGAAAAAGTTAAAATTCTTCATAAAACAAAATAACATATAATATAGCACTATTCACTATTAACTATTCACTATCAAACTAGCTCATTTTCAATTACCCAACGAGATAATTCGGTACGATTATGTAAACCAGTTTTATTGAGCATATTAGAAACATGACTTTCTACAGTTCTTTGACTTATACCCAATGTCTCGGAAATATCTCGATTAGAAAATCCTTGAGCAACTAAATTAACAACTTTCGTTTCTGTAGGGGTTAATCCTACGCTTTTAGGCACTCTGATTTTAGGAGTATGATCAGTTTTGCGGAAATTATTTGCCATTAGGCGGTTACTTTGACTGAGTGTGGAGTTAACTTGTGCTACTAATTCATCAGGCTCAAAAGGTTTTACCATATAAACATCAGCACCTTGAGTTAATCCTTTGATTCTATCTTTACTTTGTCCTTTGGCGGATAAGAAGATGATAGGCAACCAACTGAAACGGGAATCTTCTCTAATTTCTTTGACAAAAGTATAACCATCCATTTCTGGCATCATCACATCACAAATAATTAAATCTGGGATTTCTTCTTCTAAGATTTTTATGGCTTCCATTCCCTGATTAGCGGTTAACACTCTATAACCGTTAAATTCTAAGTAATCTTTAACTAATAAAATTAGATTGGGATCATCATCTATCAATAATAATGTTTGAGATGTTTTATCTTTATCTTTCATGGTGCTTTTAATCTTTATTTATTGATTAAGGATTTTTTTAATAATTGACACAATTAACGAGATATTTCTTCTATGGTTGGTATAGATAATGGATGTTGATGAAATAAATATTCAGTTACTATTTTATTACCTATGAGGTGTTCTTGAATAATTTTTTCGATCGTCTCTGGGGTGGCGCTATGATACCATGTACCATCAGGATAAACTAATAAAATAGGTCCTTGCACACAAACTCTTAAACAATCAGCTTTAGTGCGAAAAACACAATGAGGATTTTCTGGGGTAGGATGATCTAAATTTAATTCTTTCAAGCGTGTTTTAAGATATTGCCATGATTTCATGCTATCTTCGTGGGAACAACATTTGGGTTTCGCTTGATCACAACAAAGAAAAATATGGCGTTGAATATGGGATAACCCTAATTTTTTAACTGATTCTGTTAACATAAAATTCTGATGACTAAGATTAAATTTTTAACACATTAGGAATTATGAAAGATAAATCACTATTGCTATTAAAATTAAACAGTATTTGTGTCGGTGGTGGGCAATGCCCACCCTACATTTAGAGCCTGTGAGTGAGTTTTATAAATAAGAATAGAGTATTTTCAAAATATTTTTAAGAAGCAATACCAAAATAGTTAATAATCAAATCTTCTTGACTATTATTAATGATTTCATGGTTTTCTTTGGGTTCAACTATTACATATAATCCTTTTTCTAGTAAAAATTCTTCGCCATTAATTTTAATAATTCCTCTACCTGATTCTACAAAAAAAACTTCCCACATATCTTTGTGACTGTGATTAGTAGCAATTTGTCCTGATTTAAAAATTGCTTGGGAAAAATTTGTTAAATGAGGGATGTTATCCTTCTCAATAATTGTCTTTTTTTGAATATTGAGATTATGAGATACTGATTTTATCGGTAATTGATTAAGATTAATATATTTCATCGAAATTCATTTCATTGTAAAATAAGAGTCTCACAACGTTAACATAACTCGCTTTGCAATAAATTGACAAAGCTAATAGATAACGTTCAATAAATTGAACTAATAAAATACAATTGGCTCTCCTACTTTAAGTATGATAAATTATGTCTAAAAAAAGGTGTCAGGTATCAGGTATTAGGTATTAGGTTAAATTCAAACTGTTAATTTATAATAATTAGATTTTTAAAATAATCAAAGCTATACATAATAAAGTTTATATTAATTATTTTCTATTAATTTTGCATAACTACTGTAGAAGAGCCAAAATGTAGATGAGTTAGAAACAACAATTAGAAGGCTATTAAATGAAAATCAATTAGAGATAAATTGGAGTAAAAAATTTAAAAATAAGGGAAATTTGATTAATGTAACTTAAATGCGTCTTAGCTT
>NZ_JBLZFY010000081.1:0-18976 GCF_050753365.1 Geminocystis sp. CENA526 | reverse complement strand
TCATTAATCCTTCCTCATCAAAAAACTTCATTAATCCTTCCTCATCAAAAAACCTCATTAATCCTTCCTCATCAAAAAACTTCATTAATCCTTCCTCATCAAAAAACCTCATTAATCCTTCCCCGTCAAAAAACCTCATTCACCCTTCCCCCTCAGAAAAGTTATTAAGCATTTGTGCTAAAAATAAGGGTTTTAGAGATTGCTTCGTATCTCGCAATGACAGAATATTTGCTTAGACTTTGCAAGTGAGATATATCGCCTTGGCTAATCCACCAACTCCCTGATTTGGCGCACCAAAATCAGCAGGATTCAACTCCCCGATCGAATTTTTCAAGGTTACAGTATTATCTAGGGTTAAAACATCCTTAGTACGATTGTCATCGTGTACCAAATCTGAAAGTTTTTCACCTTTGACACTGCGAGGATTGCTGAAATATTCCCTTGCCTTAAACAGTTTGATGGTTTCGTTATCGCAATAGTGAATGTCTCTCACCCACCGCAAAAAGTCTTCACACCAAGCGGTAATAGTTTTAATGGCTTCCTGTTGTTGTGAATCCCCTAAATCTGGTAATTCTTTACGAGTCACCATGCCCATAAATCCCCTGCCTTGGAAGAATTTGTCAAACCAAGCAAAACCATTTAACTCTTTAATGCCTTTATTTTGCCCTAACTCTAATTGAGGTTTAAATTCTGCTAACCAGATATAGGCGAAACGAGTAGCGTTAACTAATTTTGTCTTCACTTCCTCGCTTTCGGGTATATCATTCCACTGTAAAATTCCTGCCTGATTACGGGTGATAACATGGACATCTCGATCGAGATTTTCACAGAAAAAGTGACGGGCGGCTAAACCAGCGTAAAATTCGACAAAGTGCGATCGATTTACCTGAGTATCTTTACCTACACTAAACTCCCCTAACTTTTCCATCGTCTGATTACCGATAAGATATTTCGTGTCGAACTGTTGAGCTTGTTCTTTATAATATCTTAGGGCAGCTTCGGTATTGAGTAAAAATAACTCCGAACTAGCATACACTTGTTCATCAGCATTACCCGCAGGGAAGTTAAAATAAGGTAAACCGAAAATACAACCGATTTTGACTTTATCCCTTACCCCTTCTTTTTCTAGTTTGTTGGAAATTAACCGCCCGATGGTTGGTAAACCTGAAGCCCCTGTACCACCGAAGATTGAGCCACATAGCAATATTTTCGTGTCCGTACCTCCTCCAGAGTTACTTTTTACTTCAAAAATAAATTTTTGCCAAGGTTGTTCTTCCAGTCGATCGAGGTTGATTTGTGTCATAATACTAGAACCTATAGCTGGACGACCTCTAAAACCTACCTCTAATGACACTTGTCTTTCATCTTCTGTATAAAGCACATCAAAGAGGTTAGCAAGGGCTGGAGAGCTTTGTTTGAGCAGATTATAGGAGAAAAACGAGCCTAACTTTCGATCGGCATTATTATTAGTAAAAGGCGACCATACCCCGTAAGATTCTATATCAGTACTCATCCAAGGGGATTCTTCAGGATTGCCTTTCATTAATTCGTGACATTTTTGATAGACGCTGAGGGTTGTGTTCGATCGTTGTAGATTACCGTTTGTCTCATCTGCATCCACAAACAAGACTTTTAATTGCTTACTAGGAATCAAGCCCACAGAAGCTAGTTGTACGATCGCCTCAATACATTTTGCCCCCGTGCCTCCGACACCAATTACATATAAACTCATAATAAAAAATGAATAATGGATAATGAATAGTGGATAATTCTGCATTCTTAATTCTTAATTCTTAATTCTTAATTCTTAATTCTTAATTCTGCATTCTGCATTCTTAATTTCTAATTTCTGCCCATTAAATCGTTAATCAAGATTGCTAAAGGTACGGTTCTTCGCTTGAGTAGTCCGGGTGTACTGGTGACAGTGGGAAGCCAATATAATAAGAAAAGAGAGTTAAACCAAAACAACCCTATCATCGAAAGCAAGGTTTCTTGAATCAACTCCCCATTTTTATCTTGATTATTAAAATACACCGTTATACTAACTATAACAACTAAGAGAAATAAACCTATATACCATAGTAATTTATAAGTACTAGCATTGCCATTTTGATTTTTAAGTAAGATAACGCACCATAAGACAGTAAAAGTGACAGAAAAGCCAAAAATAATCCAAGCGGCGAGATAATATTGTTGAATCCAATCTTGCAGGGGAATGCTTCTAATTACTCCAAAAAAATTCTGCCGATAAAGCAAGGGTTGTAACCACATCATTATCACAAAACCCACGAGGGTAAAAATGATAATCCTCATAATTTCTCCGACTTTCATTATTTTTATGCCCGATAATTTCAGTTTTAATCTTGGTATTAAATTTTGTTATACTATAATATATATCAAACTTCCATGAATATTTCTAAAAAAAATCAAACTTTTATAACATTTTTTCTTAAGAAATGTAACAAGGAAATGATTAAAGGTTTATAGAAGTTGAATAATATTGAACTCTAGCTATTAATATAGTAACTTCTATTCTTCATCATTTACCATGTCTATTTCATCTATAGTGAAAGTATTTATTTCTTGGGTTAATTGCCAAGAATCAAAAATATCTTTAATTAAAATTTCTTTGATTAAAATTTGAGTCATAATAACTAAAGGCAGAGCTAAAAATAACCCTAATACCCCTAAAAAATTAGCAAAAATAATCTGTCCAATGATCACATTAGCAGGGATTAATTCTACTTTATTTTTTCTTAATTTAGGAATAATTATTCGATCGACTAGATGATAAATTCCAATATAAGCTATTAAAATCATCCATGATTTCCAATCCGAATAAAGAAAAGTTATCGCCATAGGAGAAATGACGCTAGTTATCGAACCGACATAGGGAATAAATGCTAATAAACCTGCTAAAAATGCTTGAGCAGAAACTAAGGGGATTTGAAAAATAGATAGGGTAATAAAGGTTAAAATAAATACGGAAATTATTTTGATAAAAGTATCTGCTAACCATTCTTCTAGTTCTTGGGTTATTATGTTTAAGATTTCATTGATTCTCGATCGATAAAAAGAAGGAAATAAACGAATAAAACCTTCTTTATAGGGAATAGGATCAACTAAAATCATTAAGGTTAAAGCTAATAATAATAAACCCGTTAATAATGCACCAAAAACTCCAGTAACAACGATAAAACCTCTTTTCAATAAATCATTTAATAAGGGTTGCAAATCTTCTAAAACTTGTTCTAAATCAGGTAAAGCATTTGCCCATTCAGAAGAAAGATTGTGTTTAAATTGATCTACTTCTAAAATAATTTTTTGAATCCCTAAAGGTACTAAATTATATAATTCTTGAAACTGAAATAAAAGAGAAGGAATTACTACTGTAATAAAAAATATAATTACAGTAAACAACAGTACGATCGAACCGAGAACAGCATAACCTCTTTTAATACCAAAATTAACTAATTGTTTAACAACAATATTTAAAATTAAAGCGAAAACAACGGCAGTAAAAACTAATAAAAGAATCTGTTTTATTTGCCAAATAATATAAATAAAAATTATGACGAGACTAAAACTAATCCATTTAGCAAAATCCATGATTAAATTATCCTAAGAATTAATAACTTTATTTTGTCTAATTAAGAGTATGAAAAATAAGATAATTACAGGAGCAAAAATAATAATAGGTGCGAGATAAGTTTCTGATTGAATTAAAAAATTATCCAAACCATGCTTAATTAAAAATGAAATTACAGTAGATAATAATAATACTTTACTTAAAAAAATAATTTGATTAACCATCGAGAATGAAGAATGAAGAATGAAGAATGAAGAATGAAGCAAAAATAATGTCGGGATTTAATATATATTCATCAAATTTATAATCTGATGTTACGAATTTACTATTGCCTCTTGCTTTTTGCCTTTTGCCTTCCTACAACTAAACTTAAATTATACCCTTGCTAAGTATATTAAAAAACCACCAAAACAGAATAATTAATACTCCGAATTAGTGGCTTTAAATTGATGAAAAATACCCTTACAAATAATGACATAAAATCATAATAGGGCGTAAATTTTACTCTTGGGTATCTTCTGAGGTTCGATTACCGCCATTACCGTTGTAATCTTTTCTTTTAAACTTGGAATTAAAACCAGTGGGTTTTTTTCTAAACTGCCTTGCGTAAGCCTTGTTACGTTCTGCTTTTTCTTTTTTTGGATTGCTTTTAGCCATTCTGTCCTCGTAAATAAATAAATTACTTCCAATCTTGAAGTAGGTTTTTGTAGAGAGTTAAGATTATTACTTGATTATACTAAGATATTGATCACTAAATCTTTTCCCATAGAAATTATAACACCATTAGGGATTAAGATGGTAAAAATCGATCGAGAGCAGATTTTAAAGTCTCAATTTCTTGCTCTATAGTACCGTCTTGAGCGGCACGGGTGATACATTCGCTTAAATGCTCATCGAGTATGAGTCTAGCCACCCTATCTAAAGCACCTCGAATAGCGGCAACTTGAATTAAAACTTCAGGACAATCCCTACCTTCACTAATCATATTCTTAATTCCCCTAACATGACCTTCTATGCGGGATAAACGATTAATAATTTTTCTTTGGGATTCCTCACTATGAATGTGACCATGATGAGAATGGGTATGAGAATGAGAGTGATGATCGGAAAAAGTTTGTGTCATGAAATGTTAACCTATTAATGAATTTATTGATCAAGTTATGCTAAAAGAAAATCTTTATAACTATTGACTGATATTAATTTTTGCCTTTTGCCTTTTGCCTTTTGCCTGTCTTCACCCGTAAACTTAGATAAGTTCTAGCTTATCTGTTTTCGTGAAAAGTTTGCACGTTGCCATTAGGACTTAATATTAATCTTACGGTAACATTTTCTTGATCTGAAAAAGGTGAAGTGATTTTCTCCCCTAAAAGTGGTATGCCCGTTCGATCGAGAAAAACAATAGCCACTTGTCCAACGGGAGTAACTTTCGCTAAAGAACCATTTTGATTAAATTTTAAACGATATTCGATACTTTGTTTCAAGTTTTCTGGGGGTTGCCATTTATTCTGAAAGTATTGTTTTACGTCACTAGAGACAATTCCAGCAGATTTTTGATTATCCAGAGAATTTAAACGGCTTATTTGTTGTTCAAAATTAGGACGAGTTTCGATGACATTAGGAGAAATACTATTTAAACTATTAATACCCGGTAAGGGAGTATTAGAGGATTTGGGAATAGTGGTATTTGTGGCAATTTGTGGGTTATTCGGTTGTAAAGTCGGTAAAGTCGAAAGACGAGAGGGATATTGAGGAGGAGAGGGAGGCGCTTGTGTAGGTTGAAAAGACGGGGTAACGGGAGGAGGTAATGGTTGTAACGCCATTATATTGGGGGCAGTTGTTTCCTGCATCGTGGGAGGGGGTAAGTTAGGAATGGCAGGGGCTGGAGGTTGGGGTACAATAATTAAATTGGCTTGTTGACTAGGTTGAGGGGGAATATTATTATTAGATTCGGAAGTATTGTTATTAACGATATTATTGTCTAAGGATTGGGGAGGTTGAGTAATGGTAGGGGGAGGAGGCAAAAGGGCTTCTCTATTTCTGAGACTTTCTGGCACTTCTGGCGCTACGATCGAAGGTAAGGTGTTAGGATCGAGAGGATTAGGAGGTATAACATCCTCCATATTAGAAGGGATAATCTCCGCTTCTGTTGATTGTGTAGGAATACTATCGGCAAGTTGTCGCTCATAACGCCACCAGATACCGCCTCCTAAAGCAAAAGCTAAGGCGGTGATGGTAATACTTAAACCGATATGACTAGAGAGAGAATGATCTGATTCAGGAATCGGTTTTGTGGCATCATAATGATAGGCACAAAGAGCGTTAACAAAATCAAATAATTGAGTATTGGTCAAAATTACTTCTAAGGTTTCTTCTTTGGGAAAAAAGCATTGATAAAATAAGCGATGACGATAGCTAGAATCTCGACTGATGGAGATAAATTCTTCTTGGTTATCCAATGGCAAGGCACAAGTTAAAGACTCTACTTCTAAACTTTCTGTTTCTAAATATTTGCCAATATATTCATTGACTTTTTCTCTTAATTTTTCCAGCAAATTTCGATCGCCTAATATAATACTTTTTTCACTTTTAGGTAATCTAGGATCGTCAAAATGAAGTTGAAAACTAAACTGAGGAGGAAAAGTTTTTGCACCCCAATTACCCCAAAAATGAGGATGATAAATCTCTAAAGTACAGGTAGGAGGAGTATAACGCCGAAAAGAAGAAGTATTGATAACCATACTAAATGCAAATGTGCCTTTTTTTTGGCATGGGATAAACAAAACCCTATTATTACACATCTGATTGCCTACCTGTTGTTTTCATCATTTTTCTTTTGTCGAACTGAGGTTAAGATAGTGTCAGGAATCATCAAAGATTAACTTAAAATAATCATGGATACAAAGACTTTTAAACGCAATCTCCAACAATCAGATAACTACCATCGCAAAGGATTTGGACATCAAGAAGAAGTTACTGCTACTTTAAATCAAGAATATCAAAGTACTTTAATTCAGTCTATTCGTCAAAATAACTACACCATGACAAAGGGTGATGTTACTATTCGCCTCGCCGAAGCCTTCGGTTTTTGTTGGGGAGTAGAAAGGGCTGTAGCTATGGCGTATGAAACCCGTACTCATTTTCCTACAGAAAAAATTTGGATTACTAACGAGATTATTCATAATCCTTCTGTGAATCAACGGTTAAAGGAGATGAATGTGGATTTTATTCCGATGACAGGAGTAAATAAAGATTTTTCTGTGGTTAATACAGGAGAAGTGGTGATTTTACCTGCTTTTGGTGCTAGTGTGGGAGAAATGCAGTTACTTAATGATAAGGGTTGTACGATCGTGGATACAACTTGCCCTTGGGTTTCTAAAGTCTGGAATTCTGTGGAAAAACACAAAAAACGCAGTTATACTTCGATTATTCACGGTAAGTATAAGCACGAAGAAACCGTTGCTACAAGCTCTTTTGCAGGTACTTATTTAGTAGTTTTGAACATGGCAGAGGCACAATACGTTGCCAATTATATTCTTAACGGAGGAGATAAGGAGGAGTTTTTAGCTAAATTCAAAAATGCTTATTCAGAAGGTTTTAATCCAGACACGGATTTAGAAAGGTTAGGTATTGCCAATCAAACTACCATGCTTAAAAGTGAAACGGAAGCCATTGGTAAATTGTTTGAGCAAACCATGATGAAAAAGTACCCTGTAAGCGAGTTAAATGAGCATTTTATGAGTTTTAATACCATTTGTGATGCTACTCAAGAAAGACAGGATGCCATGTTAGATTTAGTAGAAGAAAAGCTAGATTTAATCGTGGTTATCGGTGGTTTTAATTCTTCTAATACTACTCATTTACAGGAGATTTCGATCGAACATAATATACCTTCCTATCATATTGACAGTGACGATCGAATCTTTTTAAATAATAAAATAGAACATAAACCGCTCGATCGAGATTTAGAGATTAAGGAAAATTGGCTTCCCCAAGGAAAAATTACGGTGGGTATCACTTCTGGGGCTTCTACTCCTGATAAAGTTGTGGAGGATGTCATCGAGAAAATTTTTATCTCCAAATCGTAAATACTAGGACGCATTTAATTTAACTCAGAAGTTTGATGGTAATAGATTTCTTCATTAATGATGATTTTACCACCGTAGAACAGGCATCTTGCCTGTTTTTCCGAATATGTCTAAGTATAATGATATATTGATTAAACCATCAAAATAAGCTAATGCTAAATATGAATCAAGAATTTGATTATGGTTGGAAAAATGAAAAACCCAATCATTCCCATAATTATTATTTACCTGCCATCTTGTCGATGTTACCTCCACCTGTAGCATCTACTGGAGAAAAAATTAAAATCCTAGATTTAGGATGTGGTAATGGTTCTCTTACTTCAAAAATTGCTGAACAAGGATTTAGTGTTACAGGGATTGAAGAATCTGAGTCGGGAGTAAAAATAGCTTCGGAAAACTTCACTAACTGTAGTTTTTTTGTAGGAAGTATTTATGATTTAAAATATCAAGAACAAGGATTAGAAAATGCTTTTGATATTGTAATTTCATCGGATGTGATTGAGCATTTATTTTTTCCTAGAAAATTAATTGAAGCCTCAAAAAAATGTTTAAAACCCAACGGACAACTTTTAATTACCACCCCTTATCACGGATATTGGAAAAATTTAGCTTTAGCTATTTCAGGAAAATTTGATAAACATTTTACTGTTTTGTGGGACGGAGGGCATATAAAATTTTTCTCAGTTAAAACCTTAACACAGTTATTGGAAGAAAGCGGATTTACTGATATTAAATTTGATTTTGTCGGGAGATTACCTTATTTGTGGAAAGGAATGTTAAGTTTTGCTACTATTAAGAAATAAGAAGCATTTATTATTAACTGGATTTAAGCATTTTTACCAAAAATCAAAAGTAATTGTTATACTTACCATACAAAAAAAATGCAGTTTATCGACACTATTCATTACATGATATAATAATAAAGCTCAAACTTATGCAAAATCAGCATTATAGCACCTAAAAGCAAAGAAAAATTAGGGCTATTTTATTATATTTATTAGGTAAATTTTATGGTAGCTTCAATAGATAATGTCTCGACATACGAAAAGACAACACAATCGATCGCACGGGATTTAATCCAAGCCACAAGGCAGAAAGGCAATATTTTCAAGCAACTCAAAGAACAAATGCAGTTCGATGATAAACTCATGAATTGGACAATGAGTAACCCCGGTTTAAGGGTTCAACTGTTTAGATTCATTGATGCGTTACCTGCATTAAGAAGTAACAACGAAATTGCTAGACATTTACAACAGTATTTAACCACCGAAGAAGTAGAATTACCAGATGCCCTCAAAGGTATTCTAAATTTTACTGAACCAAATTCCCCTCCTGCTCAAATTGCTTCTGCAACTATCACCAAAGCGGTGGAAACTCTAGCCTATAAATATATCTCAGGGGAAACCATCAAAGAGGTAATTAAAGCCGTTGAGAGAATCCGCAAAGAGAAAATGTGCTTTTCGATCGATCTGTTAGGGGAAGCGGTTATAACAGAAGTAGAAGCCGAATCTTATCTACAAAATTACCTCGATTTAATTACCCAATTAAGCGAACAAGCGAAAAAATGGTCAAATATTCCCGAAATTGACCAAGCTGACGGCGAAAATCTCCCCAAAGTGCAAGTATCCGTCAAATTAACCGCTTTTTACTCCCAATTCGATCCCGTCGATCCTGAAGGTGCTAAACTCAAAGTTTACGATCGAATCCGCACGTTATTACGCCACGCTCAACAGTACAATACATCTGTTCATTTCGACATCGAGCAATATACTTACAAAGACGTGGTTATCAACCTATTGCGAGAGTTGTTGATGGAGGAAGAATTTAAAACCCGTACCGATATTGGCGTAACTTTACAAGGCTATCTGCGAGACTCGGAAAAAGACTTACAAGATTGGATTACATGGGCAAAAAAACGAGGTAATCCTATTACTATTAGACTGGTGAAAGGGGCATATTGGGATCAAGAAACCATCAAATCTCGTCAAAATCACTGGCAACAGCCCGTATTTAACGATAAAGCAGAAACAGACATCAATTATGAAAAGTTAACTCGTCTTCTCCTCGAAAATCACGATTATTTAAACTCTGCTATTGCTTCCCATAATGTGCGCACTCAAGCAAACGCCATTGCCATTGCAGAAACCTTGAAAATTCCTAAACGCAAATTTGAATGTCAAATCCTCTACGGTATGGGGGAAACTTTAGCCCGTGCGATCGTCAAAAGAGGGCATAGAGTTAGGGTTTATGCACCCTACGGGCAGTTATTACCGGGTATGGCTTATCTTATCCGCCGTTTGCTCGAAAATACTGCGAATAGCTCCTTTTTACGCCAAAATGCGGAGGAAAAACCCATTGATGAATTAGTTGCACCCCCAAGTATCCCCCCCCGCCCCCCTTTGAAAGGAGGGAGTAATAATGAAGAAGTCTCTTTTACTAAGGGGGATTTAGGGGAATCAAATCAAGGCTTTCAAGGTGCGCCAGATACAGATTATGGTAGAGAGTCTAACTTGACAAAAGCTCGACAAGCGTTGACTATAGTTCACAATCAGCTAGGTAAAACTTATCTACCCCTGATTAACGGTACATACGTTCAAACTGAGGAATATATCGACTCCGTTAACCCTTCTAATCCTAGTGAAATTGTCGGTAAAATTGGCTTAATTTCCCTCTCTCAAGCGGATAAAGCGATGGAGTCGGCAAAACAGGCTTTTAAAACTTGGAGTAAAACCCCTGCAAAACAAAGGGCGGATATTTTGCGCAAGGCAGGAGATATTATGGAAGCAAAACGCCATGAATTAACTGCTTGGATGTGCTATGAAGTTGGTAAAATAATTAAAGAAGGTGATCCTGAAGTATCTGAAGCTATTGATTTTTGCCGTTATTATGCCGATGAAATGGAAAGGCTCGATCGAGGCTATAATTACGATGTAGCAGGTGAAAACGATCGATATTTCTATCAGCCTCGTGGCATTGCTTTAATTGTCTCCCCTTGGAATTTCCCCTTTGCTATCTCCACAGGGATGACAGTCGCCGCCTTAGTCGCTGGAAATTGTGCCTTACTCAAACCTGCCGCTACTAGCACGGTTATTGGCGCAAAAATCGCTGAAATTCTCACAGAAGCGGGGATTCCTGACGGAGTTTTTCAGTATATACCGGGTAAAGGTTCAGTTGTGGGCGATTATCTCGTTAAACATCCTGATATTCACCTTATCGCATTTACAGGATCAAGGGAAGTGGGTTGTAAAATTTATGCCGATGCGTCTATCGTGCAACCCAAGCAAAAACACCTCAAACGAGTCATTGCCGAAATGGGGGGTAAGAATGCCATTATTATCGATGAAAGTGCCGATTTAGATCAAGCAGTGGCAGGAGTTGTACAATCTGCCTTTGGTTTTAGTGGGCAAAAATGTTCGGCTTGTAGTCGATCGATCGTGCTTTCTACCGTCTATGATGCCTTTGTGGAAAGATTGACAGAAGCGGTAAAATCCCTCAACGTGGGTGATGCCAAAAATCCTAGCACAAAAGTAGGTCCTGTCATCGATGCTACCGCCCAAAAACGCATTTTAGAATATATCGAGCAAGGCAAACAAGAAGGTAAGTTAGCTATTCAAGTAGCGACTCCTGAAGTCGGTTATTTCGTGCCTCCCACCGTCATTGTGGACATTCCCGAAAATGCTACCATTGCCCAAGAGGAAATTTTTGGACCTGTATTAGCTGTAATCAAAGCTGACAATTTCGATCGAGCTTTAGAAATCGCTAATGGTACAGATTATGCCTTAACAGGTGGTTTATACTCTCGTACTCCCGAACATATCGATCGAGCTTACAAGGAATTTGAAGTAGGCAACCTATATATTAATCGAGGTATTACAGGTGCGATCGTTGCTCGTCAACCCTTCGGCGGTTTTAAATTGTCAGGGGTAGGCTCAAAAGCAGGAGGACCTGATTATCTGTTACAATTTTTAGAACCCCGTGTTGTGACTGAAAACATCCAACGACAAGGCTTTGCCCCCATCGAAGGCGCAGACAATTAATAGGTAGGGTGGGCAATGCCCACCTTTTTGATATTATGATTCAGAATTTTTATGCACATTATTACTCAAAAAAGATTGAAAGAATTTTGGCAAAAATATCCTGATTCTGAAAAAAGTTTAAGAATTTGGTATGATCGTACTAGGGCATATAATTGGAATAACTTAACAGAATTACATCAAATTTTTCCTAATGCTGACTTAGTTAAAAATTTAATCGTTTTTAATATAGGAGGTAATAAATATATAGCAATCATAAATCATCCGTGAGAAATTGAAAATAAGTTCCCCCCTTTGTTTAAGGGGGGTTAGGGGGGATCAAATTCTTACAAATCAGATAGGAATGCTATAGATTAATTACTTTTGTTGATTTTAATTATAAAAAAGTCTTTATCCGTGAAATTTTAACCCATAAAGAATATGATAAAAATAAATGGAAGCAAGATCAATGGTTTAACAACTAAAGATCAATATTTAGAATTATTAATTAAATTTCCTCCTCGCCCTATCAAATCAGAGGAAGATTTTGAGCAGGTTCAAACAATTATTGATAACTTGATAGATCAAGATTATTTAACAGTTGATGAACAAGATTATTTGAATGTTTTAGGCTGTTTAATTAGAGATTATGAAGAGATATATCATCAAATATAAAAAATAATTAATACAATTTGAGTTTGGGTAAAGCGTTATTTTGGTAGAAAAAGTTATAATGAAAAAAAGGTTTAAGGAAATAGAACACAATGGTAGCACAATTACAAATTCCCACTAACAACGAAGTAGAATTTATCCCCAAACCTGACGTTAGCAATTTAATTACAGAGGATGATACACCCGTGGATAATTTTGGTTCAGCAAAACAACAAAGATTTTTAACGAACATTCTTTACAATGCCAGAAAAGATCAAGTTTTTTTAGCAGATGCGAATGTTGGTATTTATTATAATATTGGTCAACCGCCCATTGTACCAGATTTTTTCTTGAGTTTAGGTGTGACTACTCCTCCCAATTTGTGGGAAAAAAATCATCGTTGTTATCTTGTTTGGGAATTTGGAAAAACTCCCGAAGTTGCCATCGAAATTGTCTCCAATAAAGTAGGAGGAGAATTAGATGAAAAGCTGAAAATTTATCAAAATATGAGAGTCATTTATTATGTTGTTTTTGATCCTCAAAAATATTTAAGTGACAAGGTTTTAAAGATATTTAAACTCACAGGAATCAATTATCAAGAAACCTCAGAAACTTGGTTAGAAGGAGTTAATTTAGGGTTAACTTTATGGGAGGGAGAATTTGAAAATTTTAATGGTGTTTGGTTGCGTTGGTGCGATGAAAATGGTAATTTACTTTTAACGGGGGATGAATCGGCACAAAAAGCTATTTTAGAACAAAAAGAAGAACAAAAAAGAGCCGAAAAAGCCGAAAAAGAATTACAAGAATTAAAAGAAAAATTGCGTCAACAAGGTATAAATCTTGATTAAATTTGGAGTATTATAAAATATTTATGAAGATAGGGAAAAGGCAAGAGGGAATAGGAGATTATCAACTTTTAATTTTTATTTGAATAAAACTTTTGTTCAATAATTGCTGATATTAAGAGACTTTTATTCTCAAAGGAAAAGAGTCACTTTTTAACTTAAAATTGACGATAAAAATTAACCACTTCCGTTAAAAATTCTTCGGTGGATTCATAAGGTAAAACATTTCGCCCTTTTAATATTTTACTCTCTATATTAGATATATTTTGGGTGTATAATTCTATTCTTTTTTCAGGGCTTTCTTTGAAACCTTCTTTACTAACACTGGTGGCTTTTTCTCCTATCAATAGTAAGATTTTTTGCTCTAATTTTTTCATTAATTTTGAATAATCTTTACGCCAAAATCCTGCTAAAAAAGAAAATACTGCATACCGACTTTTCACCTCGATCGAACTTTGTGATAACATATCTAACCATTCATCATCAACATTTTGAGCCTCAGCAAATAATTCTTTAATGGAAAAAGATTTAATAAATTCACGACGACGGGCATATTGATAAAATAATGAACCGATAAAAGAATCAAAAAACAGATTCCAAATAATCTCACTAATACGCAGATTACCACCATTAATCATAATATTCCATGCGGGAGGACCTGACAAGATTAAACCTTTAATTAAGTCAGATTTTAAGTCACCACTTGCCATATAAATTGAGATGGGAAAAGAAGCACCTTGCACAACTAAAATAACAGGTTTTTTGACTATATTATTAATAAAATAGTTTAACTGATTTGCCCAATCTTTCGGATCATAAGCAATGCGAGGTAAATCAGAATTACCACAACCTAATAAGTCGGGATTATAAATCGGTAATTCACTATTTAATTTACTCTCAGCTTGAAGAAATCTATGCCAAAAATTGCCTGATAATCCCACCCCAATAGGATGAATTAATACGATCGCAATCTCATGGGATCGATCGATATTATGACAGGTATAGGCACATTTATATTTATTCCACGAATAATATTGAATTGAAGATGACATTTATCGTTTAATTAAAAAATTTGATACCATAACTGTATCTTATATTCCTTTGCTTGACCACTATCGCTTAAAATAAAAAATGAAAGCATTAGTATTTGATTAGTAATTTAATCTTGACTCTTGCCTTTTGCCTCTTGCCTTTGTTATTGACTATAATAGTTAGGGAAAATTATATATTTATTAATTATGGGTGTTTATCAAATAGTACAAATTGTCTGGGCTGTATCAGCAGGATTATTAACAGTTTTAGTTTTATTACATTCCCCTAAAGGAGACGGTTTAGGCGGTATAGGCGGACAAGCGCAACTATTTGCCAGTGCCAAAAGTGCAGAAGCAACTCTTAATCGTGTTACATGGATTCTCAGTTTAACTTTTATTAGTTTAACCGTTGTTTTAAGTGCTGGATGGTTGAATAATTAGGAATGAAGAATTAAGAATTAAGAATTAAGAATTAAGAATTAAGACATTTTACCTATTACCTTGCTAACTATAAGGATGCAATTTTTTAAAATTAGGTCTATTATTAAGAGTAAAATTAACTTAGTATTGTTAACATTTTTAACAATCATATTTACCCTAAATATATCTTTTTTTGTTAATGGGAAAGAAAGCAATCTACCACCATTAAAAATTCATCCTTTACCTGTATCTTTACAACAGTGGACTTCAGAAACTCAAGAAAATTATTTTAGCGAAATTCAACCTCATTTAGCAGGTTATTTGATTTGGTCAAGTTTTCCTGTTAGGGTGTATGTACAATCCCCCGATGAAGATTTATCTCCTGCTGGTTTAACTCAATTTCAGCAATGGCAAAAAGCCGTCAGAATTGCGATCGAATCATGGAATCCTTATCTACCTTTGATAGAAACAGATGATTCTGATAATGCGGATATTTTTATCTATCGCCGTCATCCCCCCCTCAAGTTAGAAATTAACCCCGAAACTGGCTTATTTAACCGCCCTAGGGCAACAGCCGCCACTACCACAGTAAATTTTTATTTGACACCAACTCCACCAGTACAATTACGACATAGGATGTCGATCGAAGTCAACCCCCATCAAACATTTGATTACTTAGTAACTAATATTACCCATGAATTAGGACACGCGCTAGGTATTTGGGGGCATAGTTTGGATACTAATGACGTGATGTATCATTCCCATAGTCGAGAAATACCCAGTATTTCGCCCCAAGACATTAACACCCTCAAAAAAATCTATCAACAACCGACTCGTCTTGGTTGGAATATTGATACATAATTAGGATTAGACTTCGATCCTATTTATGATTTGATCACTGTAGAACATACAAGATGCCTGTTTTTCTGGATAGGTCTATTTTATTGTCACAAATTGTTAGAATAGATATAACTTCATTATTTATTCCCATTGTTTTTTATTTTCCGAATTTTATGGTTAAAGTTGTAGTAGGTTTATCGGGAGGCGTTGATAGTTCGGTAGCGGCGGCTAGTTTACAAAGTCAAGGTTATGAGGTGGAAGGGTTAACTCTGTGGTTGATGAAGGGTAAAGGGCAATGTTGCTCAGATGGTATGGTGGATGCGGCTTATATTTGTGAGCAGTTAGGGATTCCTCATCATGTGGTGGACACCCGTGAGCTTTTTCAAACTTATATTGTGGATTATGTGGTGGCAGGATATGAGGCAGGAATTACTCCTTTACCTTGTTCTCAATGTAATCGGGTTGTCAAGTTTCCTCCTATGTTAGAGTATGCTCAAAAAAATCTCGGTATTGATAAAATCGCTACGGGGCATTATGCTCGGATTCGCTATGATGAACAGTTCGATCGATACCAACTCTTGAAAGCCATCGATGATACGAAAGATCAATCTTATTTTCTCTATGATCTCACTCAAGATTTATTATCCCATTTAATTTTTCCTTTGGGTGAACAAACTAAAACCGAAACAAGAGCTATGGCTAGTAAGTTTGAACTAAAAACTGCTGATAAACCCGATAGCCAAGATTTATGCCTCATTGAAACTCACGGCTCAATGAAAGACTTTTTAGACAAGTATATCCAACCCAAACAAGGGCAAATTGTGGATTTAAAAGGTAATGTTTTAGGAGAACATACAGGTATTCATCATTATACGATCGGACAAAGAAAAGGCTTAGGTATTGCTTACGCTGAACCTTTATATGTAGTCAAACTCGATCCTGTGATGAATCATGTTGTTGTCGCAACACGAGATCAAGGTGGTAAGACAGAATGTATAGTTAACCGTATGAATTGGGTTTCGATCGAACCTCCCGAAAATCCTATTAAAGCGGAAGCCAAAATTAGATACCGCACTCCTCCTCAAACCGTCAACGTCATCCCTTTAGATAATCAAAGAGTCAAATTGATTTTTGATGAACCTCAATTTGGTATTACACCCGGTCAAGCGGCTGTATTGTATCATGAAGATTTACTCTTAGGCGGTGGCATTATCCATAAGGATATGGAGAATTAAGCTGTAATTTTCGTTTTGCAGATATAAGTCGAACTCGATCATGTTAATTTATATTAAGTAACTTGAAATAAATAAGGTGAAGAAACAATGAATTTTGAGATTCCTCAAGCTGTAAAAACATGGTCACAATTCGGACATCCTATTTTAATGTGGGTATTGTTTGCAACGGCTCTTTATGCTCTATATTTAGGCATAAAAGCTAAAAAAACTCGTCAAGCGGATAAAGAAGCTAGAAAAGAGTTAATTAAAGGTAATTTTGCCAATCGTCATCATAAAGTAGGGGCTATTTTTATGGCTTTGGTTGTCTTAGGTACGATCGGAGGTATGGCGGTGACTTATATTAATAATGGTAAATTATTTGTGGGACCCCATTTATTAGCAGGATTAGGAATGATGGCAATGGTGACGGTTTCAGCATCTTTAGTACCCTATATGCAAAAAGGAAATGCTTTCGCTAGATTTACTCATGTGGGAATCAATATGAGTATGCTGTTAGTTTTCGGTTGGCAAGCATTTACTGGAATTGAAATTTTACAAAGAATTATCAGCAAATTATAGATTAACAATTTACTTGTAGGGTGGGCATTGCCCACCAATTACCACAAGTCGAATTTGTGTGTTTTCTGGAAAAATAGTGAGGAACTTTTAACAGACTTTGTGCTGATATTTTCGGTAGAATTGATAACGATATAACATTTATGTTTTGCTACTTTAATGATGCCAGAAAAAACCAGAATTTTATTTATCCATCCTAATTTTCCAGCACAATTTCGCCATTTAGCAATGGCAATGGGAAAAGATCCCAAATTTGAGGTAATGTTCGCTACAAAACGTGAAGAAGGGCAAATAGAGGGGGTTAAGAAGATAATTTATGAGGTGTCCAGAGAAGCAAGACCAGAAACTCATCACTACGTTAGAACTTTAGAGAATGCTGTATTACAAGGGCAAGGGTTGTATCGTGTAGCGACAGAATTAAAAAAACAAGGTTTCTATCCTGATATTGTATATGGTCATTCGGGTTGGGGACCTACTTTATTTATTAAGGATATTTTTCCCCGTGCCACTTTTTTGTGTTATTTTGAATGGTTTTATAATGCTCATGGTAGCGATGCAGATTTTGATCCTAGTGATCCTCTTTCGGCGGATGATGAAGCTAGAATAAGGGTAAAGAATGCCCCTATTTTAATCGATCTCTACAGTTGCGATCGAGGTTTATCTCCCACTCAATGGCAAAGACAACAATTTCCTCCCGAACTTCGATCGAAAATTACGGTTTTACATGACGGAGTGGATACAGAATATTTTAAGCCCAATCCCGACACAAAATTAGTGATACCAAGAATCAACTTAGATTTAAGTCATGTATCAGAAATTGTAACCTATTTAGGGCGAGGCATGGAGCCTTATCGGGGGTTTCCTCAACTAATCGAAACTATTAGTATTTTACAAAAACGCCGTCCTAATACTCATTTTGTCATAGTTGGTCAAAATCGGGTTGCCTATGGTAAACAATTACCAGAGGGGCAAAATTATAAGGATTTAATGTTACAAAAATTTCCCCTTGATTTAAGTCGAGTCCATTTTACAGGGTTACTCGGTTATGATGAATACCTCAACGTTATTCAAAATTCTTCCGCCCATATTTATTTAACTCGTCCTTTTGTTTTATCATGGTCAATGTTAGAAACCATGGCGACGGGTTGTGTTTTAGTAGCTTCGGATACTCCTCCCGTCAAAGAGTTAATTCAAGATAATTATAATGGTTTATTAGTGCCGTTTTTTGCCCCTGAAAAAATCGCCGATCGAGTAGAATATGCCTTAGATAATCCTGATATTATGGCAAAAATTCGAGTTAAAGCACGGGATTCGATCGTTAAAAATTATAATCTTCAAGACTTATTAGCACAACATTTAAACTGGATAAAAACAGGAAAATTAACAACATCACCTCCTCGCAAAGCTAAGAAAAAAGGATTCAAATAGTGAGTGAAGATGAAGAATTAATAACTCTGTCTGTTGCCTTTTGCCTACCTCCACCAAAAGACTTTTTCAGTATCCCCTCTTCATTCAATAGCAGGGCGTTTTCATTCACAAAATTTGATTTAATTAGGGTTTGCTGAATAAATCAGAAGTCTATTAAAATCAATGGTTTGAACATACTACATTAACTAAAAAGTGTTCAATTTTCACAATTTTTACTGAAAAACTGAGCATTTTTTACTAAATTTTATTTAAAACAATCTGGTAATCATGCGTTAATACAAAGC
>NZ_JBLZFY010000080.1:0-19412 GCF_050753365.1 Geminocystis sp. CENA526 | reverse complement strand
GATCGAGATGAGAACGCTAGTAAAAATATTAGAGAGGAAGGCATCAGAATTATACAAACGGATGGAATAGCCGTTTCTGCATCTGGAGGCACTGTAAGACCAAAAGGCGGACGTAAATCTGTCTTGAGGCATGAGCCTGTGAAAGATGAAGCCTACACTATACCGCTAGGTTAGTGTTGGTAGTTCACACGGTTAACAAAATCTTCGTACATTTCTTGCCCAAAAATTTGATAACTTTTCTTCCCTTTATTTTTAGCCTTATACATGGCAATATCAGCATCTCGCAGTAAATCAGACACCATGATATAACGAGGAAAATTATCTTCATTAGTATTAATCACGATACCAATACTGGCACTAAATTTAGTGACTAATTCCTGATTATAAACAGACATAGGGAAATTAATGGCGGTTTGGATATTTTTTGCCACAGTAACAACTTCCTCTATATTATTAATAGATGTCAGTACAATGGCAAATTCATCTCCCCCTAATCGCGCCACTATATCTTTTTCGCTGATACATTGTCGTAGATGATGACTAATATTAATCAAAAATTGATCTCCCACAGAATGTCCTAAACTATCATTAATAGTCTTAAAATCATCTAAGTCTATCAAGAGTAAGGCAAATTTATATTCAATTTCCTGTTGAGATTTTGCTAATATCTTTTCTAAACATTCAATGAGTAAAGGCTATTTCACACCATTTGATTTCTCCGTTTTTGTGAATACAACGTTTTTCGTGGGGAGGAGGAGAAGATACAGAGGAGTTGATGATTTCTTCAGCATATTGACGGGTGATTTCTATATCTTCTGGAAAGGTAATACTCCAACAGTCTTTTTTCAATAATTCTGTTTCGCTATAGCCTAATAAATGGCAAAGGGTTTGATTCACTATCTCAAATTTATATTCAGGGGAAAAAATAGCAATACCAACGGCAACTTGATTAAAAATACCATTTAATAATTCTTCTCTGTATCTAATTTTTTCTGTCATCTCCTCCAAGGCTTTACTTAAAATAATTCTTTCATCACTAAAAAAACTCAACTGTAAATCATCGGTAAGAGATACATCCGGTTGATAGTTACCATTTCCTACTTCTTGTGCATATTTTTGCATTGCCTTGAAACGCCTAGTTAACAGGGTAGAAAGAATATAAATTAGTGTCAGTAAAAGGGGGTAGGATATTCCAAAGGATATTAAAAATTGTCTTCTAATTTCTGCTTGAAGTCTCCTAATATCGTCAATTTGCATATCCGCACCAATACCTGCAACTATAGCACCAGATTCGTCTCGGATAGGGGCATAATAGGTTATCCACTCTCCCCATCTATCTTTATAGGCATCCCGAAATTCGATCGAACCTTTAGTTAATGTATTAATATGATATGGTGTAGCGAAATTTGATTCTAAAAAATGAACACTTTTACTAGGATTAATATTCATCCAGACATCCACTAAATATATTATCTTTTTTTCGTCTTGCCAAGATGAGTTTTTTGTAAAAGTAAAAAGAAATATTTTAGGGTTTATTTCGTGTTTTTGAATTAACCATTGTAATTGATTTTGATAACGAAGATCATTTGATCTACCTTCAGGAGTTGCTTTTGCTTCCTCGCTTAATGCCATTAATTCCTTTACGTCTATTTGTTGAGAAGAAGCCACAGCCATTGTCTGTAAATCATCTTTGAGGCGCTGTAAAGTTTTTTCGGTGGTGAAACGATAAAACCAGTAATAAACTCCGACACTGAAAACGGTAAACATTAAAGTAAAACCCACCAGAATTTTACTGCGAAGACTGACAAATTTTTTCATAATATACCGTCAGCAAATTAATCATATTTAAACTTAAAGGTATGCCATTTAGTGGATAGTTAATAGTTAATAGTTAATAGTGATTAAAACCAACTTTACCCTAAATAATATAATAATATCAAGTTTCGAGATTGCTTCGTTACCTCGTAATAACAATTTTTTCAATTTTTGTGTGAGTCGCTTTAGCAGACGGAAGCTATTAGCTATGTAATTTATTACATAGTGAGTTATTAATTAACGACTCAAACCATTATTACCTTTCACTCTTTACTCATTATTAATTATTAATTATTTTGTTGGGTTTCGTTTCCTCAACCCAACCTACAAGGCAGTTGTTTTTTAAGGTTTGAAGTGAAACCAAAGAAATTCTGTCTCATCAGTATTAGCGATAATTTTTACCTCTTTTTCCTGTTGAATACTTGCACCATCTCCTGCTTTTAACGTGGTATGATCGATCGAAACCTCACCTTTAACCACTTGAATCCAACCATAATCACCATCATTGAAATTATAGGAAATAGTATCTTCTTTGCCTAGAATAGAAGCGAATAAATCCACTTGTTGATGAATAGTTAAAGAATTATCTCTACCATCAGCAGAAGCCAATAAACATAGTTTACCTTGTTTATCCTCCGCAGAAAAAGATTTTTGCTCATAACTAGGGGGTAAATTTTTTGTCTCTGGTAAAATCCAAATTTGTAACAAATGGACTGGATCACTATTAGAATAATTATATTCGCTATGACGGATACCTGTACCTGCTGTCATTCTTTGTACTTCCCCTGATGGAATAGTCTCCTCGTTGCCGATACTGTCTTTATGGGCTAACTCTCCTGTGATAACATAGGTAACAATTTCCATGTCTTGATGTCCATGAGTACCAAAACCCTGACTAGGAGATATAATATCTTCATTAATGACTAATAAATTGCCAAAACCTGTGTATTTTGGATCATAATAACTACCAAAAGAAAAGGTATGTTTTGTGTCTAACCAACCAAAATTTGCACTACCTCTTTCATTAGACGGGCGAATCGTAATCATTTATTTATCCTTACCATTAGACTTAAATTTGACTATCCTTGAGTAATAAAAGAATAGTTATCAATAACCTATTATATTTGTTTGTAGAGATTAAATGAGCTATAGCACGTTTATTTCAATTTTTAGCTTCTTACAGTAGTTATGAAAAATTCATAGAAAATAAACTATCTAATTACTATCTGACAAGATTTACAGTAAAATAAAAATTTAATTTTTATAAACTATTAATTTTGAAATTCCCTTTGCTTTTGCCCCGAAGCCTTTTGCCTATCTTCATCAATAATTTATCATATTCACAGTAGAAGAACCATTTAACCTAATATCTACTACCCGAAACCTGACACCTTTATCATACTCAAAGTAAACGAGCCAGATTGTATCAAGAATCCTAGTATCGATCGACAGATTGCTATAAGATTGATCAACATATAAAAAAAAGATATATAAAATAAAAGCAATAATGATCGATTTTTTAGTAGATTATATCTGGTTGATACCCTTTTACGGTCTATTTGGGGCTATCTGTAGTTTGCCTTGGAGTTTAAGATTTATTCGCACCACAGGACCTCGCCCGGCGGCTTATATTAATATATTTATGACACTGGTATCTTTTATTCACGATACTATTGTTTATACCCATATTTGGGGAAAACCTGCTCAAAGTGTTGTTTTTCCTTGGTTTAGTATTGCTGATTTTGATTTATCATTTGCCATCGAAATTTCTCCTCTCAGTGTGGGCGCTTTACAATTAGTCACGGGGATTAGTTTAGTAGCGCAAGTATTTGCTTTAGGTTATATGGAAAAAGATTGGGGATTAGCTCGTTTCTTTGGTATGATGGGCTTTTTTGAGGCGGCACTAGGTGGTTTAGCCTTAAGTGATTCTCTCTTACTCAGCTACGGTTTATTAGAATTACTTACTTTTTCTACTTATCTATTGGTGGGTTTTTGGTATGCACAACCCCTTGTTGTTACCGCCGCACGAGATGCTTTTTTAACTAAACGGGTGGGTGATATTCTCTTACTTATGGGTATTGTGGCACTTTCTAGCTATGGTGCTGGTTTAACCTTTTCTCAGTTACAAACATGGGGACAGACTTCCCCCTTATCCCCTATAGCTTCTACTTTAATTGGTTTAGCCCTCATTGCAGGTCCTATTGGTAAATGCGCTCAATTCCCCCTTAATCTTTGGTTAGATGAAGGTATGGAAGGACCAAATCCTGCTAGTATTATGCGTAACTCGATCGTGGTGTCTGCTGGTGCTTATGTACTAATTAAATTAGAACCAGTATTCTTATTATCTCCCGTAGTAGCCGATACATTGATTATTATAGGCACAATTACAGCCATAGGAGGATCATTAATTGCTATTGCTCAAATTGATCTTAAACGTACTTTATGTCATTCTACCAGTGCTTATCTCGGATTGGTATTTATTGCTGTGGGTTTAGGTCATGTGGACATCGCCTTTTTGATATTATTCAGTCATGGGGTAGCAAAGGCTTTACTTTTTATGAGTGTCGGTTCTATCATTTTAACTACCAGTGGTCAAAATATTACCGAAATGGGAGGACTTTGGTCAAAAATGCCCGTAACAACTCTTTCTTATATGACGGGAAGTGCTGGAATTGTGGCTTTGTTGCCTTTTGGAATGTTGATGACTTTCTCTCGTTGGTTTAATGGTAGTTTGTCGGTGTCATGGTGGTTATTAACGGTTATTTTGATTGTGAATCTCATTAACACGATTAACTTTATGAGGGTTTTTCGTTTAGTCTTTTTAGGCAAAACCCAACCTAAAACAAAACGAGCGCCCGAAGTGCCTTGGGCTATGGCTGTGCCTATGGTAAGTTTAATTATTGTTACTATTCTTGCTTCCCTTGTACCTTTAAATTATTCTCTTTGGTTAAGCTCTAATCCTCCTATACTGAATCAAGATTCTTTAGTGATTGACTATGGTGTTTATCTTCTCATGGCTTCGGGGTTGCTTGGTTGCATCATTGGTGCTTTAATTCCTTTAGGTCGTGGTTGGAATCGTCCTATACAAAAACCTATTCGCATCATTCAAGATGTTTTAGCTTACGATTTCTACCTTGATAAAATTTATCAGTTTACCATCGTGGCTTTTGTATCTAATGTTGCTAAAATTACCACATGGTTCGATCGATATATCATTGATGGAGTAGTAAACCTCATCAGTTTAGCCACAATTTTTAGTGGTAGTGCGCTTAAATATAACACTTCTGGACAATCACAATTTTATATTCTCACTATTGTTATTGGTGTGAGTATCTTAATGTGGTCTATCTTAAGTGGACAATGGGAAAATATTATCAACTATTGGTCACTTTATTAGTTGAACCTTAGTTTGGAGATAGGATTGAAATAATTTAATTAATTTAGCCTATTTGGGGGGCAATGCCCACCCTACAAACAATTTATGGGGTAAATTGTAAAAATTCATCGATGAAAATTGATTCACCTGTTACATTCATGGGATCAATACTGGAGTCAATCTTAGGTGTAATAGTCGGATTAGGAATAACTGCATTACTAGGAGTAACTACATTAGTCGGATTGGGAGTAACGGTATTAATCGGAGTCATAGTATTAGTTGGATTAACAGGGTTAATAGGTTTAATCGGATTAACGGCATTAATGGGAGGAGTTGGAGTAGTCGGTTTAGTGGGAGTGGCAACAGGAGTAGTGGGTTTAGTTGGAGTTGTGGTAACGGTGGGGGTAGCAACAGGGGTAGTGGGTTTAACGGGATTAACCCTTGCGATGCGACGGGATTGATAGGGAAACAGAGACTGAAAATTGGATTTTCGATCGAGCCTCGCTTCATCGCTTGTATTCCACATACTACCATAGAAAAAGAACGCAATTCCTAGTCTTTGTTGTCGAACTGCTAAGGCTTTTTGTCTAACAAAGTCAATGGGGGTAAGACGGTTAGGTAATCCCGTTAAAATGCCTATGCCGACAGGGATTTTTGCCTTCGCTTCTCTAATTTCTGGACGGGTAATTTCATTCTGAAAAACCGCAAAATCCGATCGATATACCTGAATAATTAACTCATCAATCAAGTCTTTTCTTACCCAATCTAACCAATCTTGTAAAAAGGAATTATAGGCAGGATGATAAGGATTCGGAGAAATAGACAGAATTTTATTAGGATTTTTCGCTTTGATTCTCTGATTAAGCTGTGTGACAAACTCCGTTAATTTATTCGCGCGCCAACGCATCCAATTGGCATCTCTGTAATTGCTAGGAGGTTCTGAACCTGTCTCCTGTCTGTAAAGATTAGTTGTATAAGTATCATAACCAAGTTTTACGGGTAAACATAAATGATCATCAAATTGAATGCCGTCAATGTCATAATTGTTAACGACTTCCATCACTAAATCTGTGATAAATTTTTGTACTTGAGGGTGGAAGGGATTAAGCCAAACTACCTCCCCGGCGGCACTGTAAGTTGTCTGAGTACCATCTCGCGCCCTAGTTAGCCAATTCGGATGTTTTAAGGCTAATTCTGAGGTAGGAGGCGCCATAAAACCAAACTCGAACCAAGGTAAAACCAACATTTTATATCGATGAGCTTCATCGATCAATTCCTTTAAAGGTTCTTGTCCTTGTAATCCTTTATGGACAAACGGTTGTATTCTTGCTTCTTGTGCCACTCTACTAGGATAAAGGGCATAACCTGAATTCCACACTACGGGATAGATGGTATTAAAATGTAGGGAAGCAAGATTTGCCATCGCTTCTTTCATTTTAGGTCGATCGAGTAGTGTATCAGTATCACTGGTTGTTAACCAAACAGCCCTAATTTCTGGGGAATTTTGAGACAAAACGGGGGTATTCCAAACACCGATGACTAAAATAGTGAAATAGGAGGCTAAAAATAAAGATAAAAGTTTAAATACGCGCAAAGATAACCATTGAGGCAATAGAAAACTACTCATGGATAGACTTTTCTCTATAGTTTAAAACAATAATATTTGTGCCATACTATCATAAGATGTGCTGATTTGACTTGACACCATGAAGAGGTGATATTCAAATACATTGATTTTATGGTTAATCTATCGTTAAAACTTTTCTGGTTTATCAAAGAATAATTTGGCTAGTTTTCCTCCCCCTAAATAGTTGTCTATTTCATGGAAAATATTATGAATAATAAACACCAAAGACACAGCCATTGTCACTGCTAAAAAGTGATAAAAATGACGGGTTTCGATAAAGATTTCGATCGCCCCTCCCAATGAACCAGACTGCCGATAACCATGAAAAATATCTTCGATGAAAGAAATCAAAAAAACTGCCCCTAAATAGATAGCACTTTTATATAAAACCCTGATATAACGAGGAGAATTGTTATAACGATTAATCAAAGGAGTAGCATCCATAATAGCCACAACTTTTGCGGCAACTAAGGCACTAATAATCACTTTGGAAAATACTGTAATATCAATATTGTATTCTGCTAATAAGAATTTCGTGGTAATTAAAATATAGGCAAATCCCACCAAAAAAAAGAGAGTTAATGAGCCTAATTTTTTAAATTCTTCCTTAATTTTTTCTGATACCATACCATCACCAATTTCTCAATATTTATTTACTTTTAATCTATTTTCATCTTTCATTGATTATATTTAATATAAATTAATCAAATTCTCACAACTCATAACTGACTGCTAAGTGAATAGGCAAAATTAATTGTATGTTTACTTTATGAAAGGTAAAAGGCAATGCTTCGACTACGCTCAGCAACTGAGCAAGAGGCAACAAAGATGTAAATTATTTTAATTAATGTCAAAATTCACAATCTATTTTGCATGAGTACTTATACTTGACCAAAACTAACTCTTTTTTACATGGTCACATTCAGTTAAAATAAACAACTGTTAATTAATATAAATATTAGAAATTGTCATGGAAATAGGGCAAAAAGTTAAAATTTGTCGTCTTAAAGAAAAAGTATCTGCTGAAGTTATTGAAAAAGCTCAAAAAGGACAACAAGGAATCATTAAGTCTTTTAAAATGACTGATGGTAGCGGAGTTGGTGTATTTGTCGAATTTCCTGATGCTACTACTAATTGGTTTTTTGAAGACGAAGTCCAAGTAGTTAACAATTAATAATTAACAATTAACAATTAACAATTAACTATCAACAATTCACTATCAACTATTCACTAGATTATGACTTTCATTCTCACATTCTTAGGTAAAGGAGGCATCGGTTGCACAACCACAGCCATCGCTACTGCCAAAAAATATGCTAATTTGGGCAAAAAGGTTCTGTTAGTAGTACAAGATTCTACTCCTTCTTTGTCTTTGTTGATGGGAATGGAAGTTAAGTCCACTATTACGGAAATTAGCCCTAATTTTGAGGCAATCCAATTACAAAGCAGTCAATTATTAGAAAACGCTTGGGAAGAATTAAAAAAATTAGAAACAAAATACCTTCGATCGCCTATACTCAATAATATCTTTGCCCAAGAATTAGCTTTATTACCAGGGATGGATGATGCTTTGAGTCTAAACTATCTACGGGAACAAGATCAAACAGGAAAATATGATGTTATTGTCTATGACGGCAAAAGTAGTCTTAATACTTTAAGAATGTTTGGGATTCCAGAAACTCTCAGTTGGTATGGCAGACGGGTTAAAAATTTACTGGAAAATTCCGATATTGTTAAAGCCTTGTCGCCTTTTGTGCAACCAGTGACTAATGCGGTGTTAAATGTGTCATGGAATGCTGACAATTTCGCTTCTGAGCCTACCAATGAAGCTAATCAAATATTAGAACAGGGTAAGAATGCTATTAATAACCCTAGTCGAGTGGCAAGTTTCCTGATCACTAATTCTACCCCAGATTCGATCGAAACTGCGAGATATTGGTGGGGAAGTGCGCAACAGATAGGCTTAACCGTTGGGGGAGTGTTACTCAATCAAAGGGAAATTACCCCAGAAATTGAACAGTCTTTCAATCTTTTAACCATCAATTCGATTCCGAATATCTCATCGAGTAATTTAGATGAGTTAGCTTCGGCTTTACCAGATTTTCAGAAACAAGCCTTAAAAGCACCTTCTCCTTTAACCATTGATACCAATAACCGAGAAATTAAGATATTTTTGCCCGGTTTTGACAAAAAACAAGTAAAATTAAGCCAATCTGGTCCAGAAATCACTATTTCAGCAGGTGATCAACGTCGTAATATATTCTTACCACCTCCCTTAAAAGGGCAATCTGTAAAAGGTGCAAAGTTTCAAGATGCTTATTTAATCGTTAGTTTATAGACTTTTTCTATTTCTAAGGAAGGGTTGAATATTATTCAACCCCTACAAATTAATAAATATTTCCAAAAATACAGGCAAGATGCCCGTTCTACGATGATAAAATCATAACTACTGTACAAGAGCCAAGATGAATTAATAAAATGTAAGAAACTCTATAAATTATGGCAAAAATGTTTCTATTTAACATCAAAAAAAATCAAACAAAACTATCTTTATTTCTCTTAGGATTAGTTTCTACTTGTTTAACTTCTTTACCAGTAAAAGCCGCCGAAAAAATATTTTTTACCTATACTCCTTTAAAGTTATCTGTAAATGTAGAATCTTTAGAATTATTCGCTAAAGAAGGTATTATTAACGAAGATTTAGGACAGTATTTAAGCAGAATTAGTCCTGAAGATCAAGTAAAGTTTAGAGAGGCTTTGAATAAAAAACTTAACATTGATGGTGTTATGGTTTCTCGCTTTTTTAATACTGATATGGGAGAGGATATTCTTTTACGTCTTGGTAAAGGCATTACTCTCGAAGGTGGCAAAAATGGTGGGATTGCTTTACGAGGTGCGATCGTACAATCTGCATTAGCTCCCGAAGGCTTAACATTACTTAATGTCTTAAAAAAATACCCCACAAATCTACAAATTCAAGGGGAATTAATTATGGGGGGGGTAAATTATGCAGAATTAGTGATTAAGGCGACTAATTTATTAGTGGAAGAAATGCGGACTTGGACTGAGGAGGAAGCGCAATTAAGTGATGTTGATTATAGTCAACTAGCAGACATTCGTAAAGCTGGTCAATATCAAGTCAAAACAGAAAAATGGCAGTTGACAGATGCTAGTCGTAATCGTAGTTTTTATGCCGATGTTTTTATACCTCAAAAAGTGTCAGGAAATATGCCTGTCATCGTCTTTTCTCATGGTTTAGCTTCTCGCCCTGAAGATTACAGCGATGGGCTTAATCATCTAGCTTCTCAGGGTTTTTTGGTGATAGCACCCCAACACATTGGCAGTGACATGATTTATTTTAAGGAAGTATTTGAGGGATTGAATAAAAATATATTCGATCGAAATGAATTTATCAATCGCCCTAAAGATATTAGTTTTGTTATCGATGAGTTAGAAAGACGCAACGCCACAGAGTTTCAAGGCAAATTAAACCTTAAAAACGTAGGAGTTTCTGGACATTCTTTTGGCGGTTATACGGCTTTAGCAGTTGCTGGTGCTACTATTGATTTTGACTATTTACAACAGTCGTGCGCTCGTCACTATAGTGGTTTAAATCTAGCCATGCTTTTACAATGTCGAGCTTTAGAATTACCGAGAGAAAACTATCAATTTCGGGATGAAAGGGTAAGCGCTGTTTTTGCAGGAAATCCCGTGAATCGTTATATTTTCGGACAAAAAGGAATCAGTCAAATTAGTATTCCTGTTCTCATGGGATCGGGAAGTGATGATCCCGCAGCACCTCCAGCCTTTGAACAAGCTGTACCCTTTACTTGGCTAAGTAGTGAAAATAAATATTGGGCATTGATTGAAGGACAAGCCCATGTTAATTTTACTAAAATCGATGGTGGTATAAAAGAAGCTCTTGATACAACCCTTAACTTAACTTTTCCGCCTCAAGACTTAATTAGTAATTACGTTAAAGGTATCACTTTAGCTTTTTTTGAAGTCCATCTTAACAATAATGAGAATTATCGCCCTTATTTACAATCTGGTTATGCTGAATATCTCAGTGGTAATAATGATTTTAAATTGAGTTTTATTACTAATAATTCTGTGAATAAGTTAGAAAGTTCGATCGAGCAATTCAGACGAGAAAATAACATAAAATAGTAGTAGGGTGGGCATTGCCCACCTTGAGGTTATTGTAATGGAAGAATATAGACTAAAACAAAAAGGATAATCCAAATTACATCGACAAAGTGCCAATATAATTCGGAAGCCTCGACTCCAAAATGTTTATTGGAAGAATAATGTCCTTCTTTTCTCGATCGCCACAAAACCGCTAAGATAAACAATAAACCTGCGGTAACGTGTAAACCATGAAAACCAGTCAAAACATAGAAACAACTAGCGAAAAGGTTATCAGTTAAACCAAAACCAGTATGGGCATATTCATAAAGTTGTCCACCTAAGAAGATAGCACCCATAATAGCAGTAATGGTAAACCAAAGTTGTAAACCCTTGACATCGTTATTTCTAATGCAACTTTGCCCTTTGTGCATGACAAAACTACTAGAAACCAGAATAATGCTATTGATACTAGGTAACAGTAACTCTAATTCAATATCATCCATTGGCCACTCAGGCATAGTAGCATAATAGATCATATAGGCACTGAAAAGACCAAAAAAGATCATACTTTCAGCAATAAGAAATAATACTAACCCAAACATCCGATGATCGGGATGCTCATGATGATGGGTTTCGGATTTATTTTCGTAACTAACGGTAACTTGAGAATCGATCGTTGAACCTTGCATATTATTACAATAATAATCTAATAAATGAAACGTAGGTTGGATTAACGATAGTGTAACCCAACAATTTTAAACTAAATTGAATTAGGACAATTGCTAATCGACAGCACAAAAAAACAGATTTTAAATGGTAGGGGTTGAATATTATTCAACCCACCCTCAGAAAGAAGTCTATTAAATGAAAATGTTGGGTTTTATTTCATGCAACCCAACCTACTTGGCGGAGACATCCGCTAACATATCAGAGACGCTTTCTTCTTCTGTTTCCTCATCGTCAATACCATAGTCATAAGGACCACTCCATAATACTGGCTCTTCCTCAAAGTTTTCGATGATAGGAGGTGAAGCCGTCTGCCACTCAAGGGTTAACGCCCTCCAAGGATTACGCTCGGCTTGTGTACCTTTAGCTAAACTCCATACCACATTGATAATGAAAGGAATAGTTGACACCGCCATAACGTAAGCACCAGCAGTACTTAATAAATTCAACGGTTGAAACTCCACATCATATAAAGCGATACGGCGATTCATCCCCATTAAGCCTAATTGGTGCATGGGCATAAAGGTAATGTTTAAACCGATGAAAGTTAACAAGAAATGGAGTTTTCCTAACCCTTCGTTATAGTTTCGCCCTGTCATCTTAGGAAACCAGTGATAGAAGCCTGAAAATAGGGCTAATGCCGATCCTCCAAATAGTACATAGTGGAAATGTCCTACAACAAAATAAGTATCATGGACATGAATATCAAAGGGTACAGAAGCCACCATTACCCCTGTTAAGCCTCCAATGAGGAAAGACGACACAAAACCCATAGCGAATAACATGGGGGTATTTAGCTCAATTTTGCCTCCCCACATTGTGGCACACCAACTAAAAATCTTAATGCCCGTTGGCACTGCAATTAACATCGTGGTTGCCATGAAAAACATCCTTAACCAACCCGGTGTACCACTGGTAAACATATGATGCGCCCACACAATCAACCCTAGAAAACTAATGGCTAAACTGGAGTATGCGATCGCACGATAACCAAAAATAGGCTTACGGGAATGTACAGGAATGACTTCGGAAACTACCCCAAAGAAGGGCAAAATCATAATATACACCGCAGGGTGAGAGTAAAACCAGAACAGATGTTGATAGACTACAGGATCACCACCACCTGTAGGATTAAAGAAACTTGTACCTGCGATTAAGTCAAAGGAAAGTAAAATTAACGCCCCTGCTAATACAGGAGTGGAAAGAAGAATTAACGCAGAAGTTGCTAACATCGCCCAACAAAACAAAGGCATACTGTGCAAATCCATATCCTTCATGCGCATTTTGAGGATAGTCGCTGCAAAATTGATACCTCCTAAAATGGAAGATGTACCCAACAAAAGCACACTAACAATCCAGATTTCTTCTCCCCAAACACCACTCATTAAACTTAAAGGAGGGTAAGAAGTCCATCCCGATTGAGGAGCACCTACGAAAAAGCTACTCAATAATAAAACACCCCCCGGAGGTGCCATCCAAAAAGCGACGGCATTCAAACGAGGGAAAGCCATATCTTCCGCACCAATCATCAAGGGAATTAGATAATTGGCAAAAGCCGCTCCAGCAGGTACAATCCATAAAAAGATCATAATTGTACCGTGAAGAGTAAATAACTGATTGTACAACTCAGGTGATACAATATCAGGATCGGGGGTTGCTAATTCGGTGCGCACCACTTCTGCAAATGCACCTCCGATAAAGTAAAACAAAAAGGATGTTACTAAATACTGAATACCTATTACTTTATGATCTGTGTTAAAGGTAAAGTAATCAATTAATTTCCTTTCTTTATGGGTTGATGTTTCTGAAATTGCATTCATAAGTTATTAAAAAAACTTGGTTATTTGTCGAAAAAAATAAAAATGGCAAAAATGCTCTGATAAGGTTATTGTGTCATTGCGAGGTACGAAGCAATCTCCGAAGCCTTGATAAGCGACACAAATACTTAAGTCTAATTAATTATGAAGTTGTGCTAAGGTTTCTGGTGTCACTCCTAAATGATGAGAGTGCATTTCTAAGCGTTTTTCTTCTGACATGGGTTGAGTCATCATTGCCATAGTATCGGCTTTTTCTTCCGCACTGGCAAAAGTATTCTCTTGAATCCATTTTTGATAGTCTTCTTCGCTTTCCACATGAAGGGTTGTTTTCATGCCCCCGTGATACGCACCACATAATTCAGCACACACGATCGGATAATCTCCAATTCTATTGGCACTAAAGGCTAAAGCGGAGTCTCTACCCGGCAATACGTCTTGTTTTAGTCTCAGTTGAGGTACCCAAAAAGCGTGAATGACATCTCCTGCTTTCATGGTGAGTTTCACTTGTTTGTTAACGGGTACATGAAGTTCGCCAGAAATAACACCAGAGTCAGGATAAGTAAAAATCCATGCGTATTGAATACCATTAACTTCTACTTCTAAGTCTGCTTTGGAGTTACCGATACCTAAAGATAAATGCCCTTGATGGGGATTATAGGCAACCATTTTCCCTTGATTTTCAGCCATCTGCATTTCTTCTTGGGGGAAGTCTCTGGAGGTTTCTGGGTCTAAACCACCAAGATTGTTATATACTTCAAAGCTATAGAGCGCCAAAATAAAGACAATGACGGTAGGAATGGCAGTCCAGACTATCTCTAAGGGTACATTACCTTCGATACCAGGTCCGTCGGTTTTGTCGCCTTTTTTACGCCTAAATTTGATTAAGCAATAGACTAAAACCCCCTCTACAATCAGGAATAACCCCGTTGCGATCGTCATCATCAGATTAAACAATCCGTCCACTTGAGCTGCGCCTTCGGAGGCTTCTACTGGCATTAAGCCGTGATTCTGTCCATACCACAAACTGATTAGAGTTAGTAAAATACCTGCTATCAGTGTGATAATATTACCCGGAATATTCACTGTTGTTAATCCTATCCATTTAATAATTAACTTCTCTTTCTTAGGATAAGATATATTTTCTGAGATGTTGCATTCTCTTAAGGATTGCTTGACATTTTGTATCAATAATTTATCATGTTCAAAATAGAAGAACCAAAAATTTTGAAGGAGTGAAAAAGAATTATACTCTTGCTAAGTATAGTATGGGTTGCCCTGTAATTAATTGTTTATCATTTATTATTTTGTCTCAATTATGTTATAATCTTATTTGACTTTAATAAAACTATCGTTGCTACCTTAGCTCAATTGGCAGAGCAATTCATTCGTAATGAATAGGTTACGAGTTCAAGTCTCGTAGGTAGCTTACATCTTAATCTTGTATTTATCAATTAATTTTGCATAACTACTGTAGAAGAGTCAAAAATCATTACAAGAATTCATAAATTGATTGTTTCGGATTCATGAATCAAGTGCATAATATAGAGGTCGATCGAAATTCAAGAGGAATAAAGACTTATGAGTTTAGTATTTGCTAAATGGAGTCCTGAATATTATACAGGAAATAAAAAAGTCGATGAGGAACATCAAAAATTATTTGAAATAGTAAATAAATTACATGATGCCATGAAAAAAGGTCATGGAAAAGATGTATTAAAAAATACTTTAGATGAATTAATTAAATATACAATTCAACACTTTACTGATGAAGAATTTTTCATGTTATCAAAACGTTATCCTCGTTATCAAGAACACAAAAAAATTCATAAAGATTTGACCGATAAAGTTAAAGATTTAAGAGCAAAATTCGTCTCTGGAGATGTTAATATTAACATTGAATTATTACACTTTTTAAATCAATGGTTAGCCCATCACATCAAAGGAGAAGACTTTAAATTATTTAAGTATTTGAGAGAACAAGAAGCTCTGAAAAAAGAAGAAATGGCTCTTCTTGTAGATGAATAAATGTCAAAATATCTAGTTTTTTACTTAATTTTTAAGATGTTTTTTGAGTTTTTTTTGAAAATATTAATCACTAAATAATAGGCGATCGAACTAAAACATAAACCAACAATAAAAGAGCCTAATAGTATAGTAATAGTGATTTCACTTCCCACCTCTTTTAATTCTGTTAAAGAATCCCAATGAAAATCTAAATCATGATTATTTAGAAAAAAACTGAGAATTAATTTACCTACTTGAAAATTCAAAAAAAATAAAGGAACATAGGTAAAAGGGTTACTAATCCATGTACCCAAAATAGCAGTAAATTTATTACCTCGTACCATTAAAGCGATCATAATTGCCAGAATAAATTGTAAACCGATAAGGGGAAAACAACCTGCAAAAACTCCAGAGGCAAAACCCCTTGCTATTCTATGGGGATGCTCTTTTATTCTTAGTAATTTTAAGCGATAATAATGCCAATATCTACCTATATTTCTGGGTTTTTTGATTTTTTTCACCGCTTGATTATATCTAGTTTGTGTCATATTTTCGATCGAACTCGCTACTCATTGATTGTGATATTTCCTTTAAACTGTTAAGATGTTAATTCATAGCTGATTGTTCATTTTTGATTAATTCTTGAAAATAACTATTATCTATCCCCTATTATTCCCTAAAACTTAACCTCCACATCATTTATGAATAATACCCAAATTCCTCTTTTTCCCCCTCGTAGTTTAGAAGAATTAGTAACAGATATTGATATTTTAACAGCCGAAATTCAGGAATTGTATTGTCAAGATCATCTCCCTTGGGTTATTGGTTATAGTGGTGGAAAAGATAGTTCCTGTATTGTACAGTTAATTTGGAATGCGATCGAACTGTTACCCGTAGAAAAACGACAAAAAAAAATTTATGTAATTACTACTGATACATTAGTAGAAAATCCCATTGTTGCCCATTGGGTAAAAGGTTGTCTGCAACGCATGGCAATCACCGCTAAAGAGAAACAAATGCCCTTTGAGCCTCATTTACTTACCCCTGCGGTAAAAGATAGCTTTTGGGTATGTTTAATCGGCAAGGGCTATCCTGCACCCCGTCAAGGCTTTCGTTGGTGTACCGACAGAATGAAAATTAAACCTGCGGATAATTTTATCCGAGAAACCGTGCGCAATCATGGGGAAATTATCCTCGTATTGGGGGTTAGAAAAGCCGAGAGTGTCGCTCGATCGAAAAATATGGAAAAACACGCCAAAGGTAGATTTCGTGACCGTTTAAACCTCAATTCTAATTTACCTAACTCTTACATTTACACCCCCATTGAAGACTGGCGTACTGACGAAGTTTGGTTGTACCTGTTGCAATGGCAAAACCCTTGGGGGGGAGACAATCAAGATTTATTTACCCTCTATCGTGGTGCAACGGCGGATAATGAATGCCCTTTGGTGGTGGATACATCTACCCCTAGCTGTGGTGATTCTCGTTTCGGTTGTTGGGTATGCACGATGGTAAGTAAAGATAAATCTATGGAGGCAATGATTCAAAATGACGAAGATAAAGAATGGTTACAACCTTTATTAGATATTCGTAATGAATTGGACATCAAAAACGATCGAGATAAGCGAGATTTTCGGCGAATTTACGGGAAAGTAGAACTATTTGAGCGTAATGTGGACGGAGAAGTTTCGATCGAGCCAATTCCAGGACCTTATGTCAAAAAATGGCGAGAATACTGGTTAACAAAGGTATTAGAAGCAGAAGAAAATATTAGGAAATTCGCCCCTGATGAATTTAAAAATGTATCTCTAATTACCACAGAAGAATTAAGCGAGATTAGACGTATTTGGTTAGAAGAAAAACACGAATTTGACGATAGTTTACCTCGTATTTATCAAGAAATCAAAAATCAAGAATTTATTGATCCCAGAATTGGGGCAGGAAATAGTCTTTTAGGCAAAGAAGAATGGGATATTTTACAAGACTTATGCGAAGACGAAATGCAGTTAGAATTAATGACTAAATTATTAGATATTGAGCGTCAATATTTTACCAAAATTCGCCGTATCGGTATTTATCAAGCCCTAGAAAAATGCTTTGAAACCAGCTCTCGCTCTAAAGAAGAAGCCATTGCCAACGCCCACTATATTAGAGAGATAAAAAACGCCGCTAAACAGGGAGATATTAAAACCTTACAACAAAAACTCACATGGGGAAATATGAAATTTTCTTCCGAAAAAAATCTGTAACTAGGTGGTGCTAAAAAAGTATTTTGATGAAGAGAGGGAAAAGGGAAAAGGGAAAAGGGAAAAGGGAAAAGGGAAAAGGGAAGAGTGAATAGTGAATAGTTTTGGCTCTTCTACAGTAGCTATGCAAAATTAACAGAAAATAAAAGCTATAAACTTTATATAATAAGCGTTATATTTAAACAAAAGTGCAAATTTTATCATTTATTATTTTGATAACTTCCTTTGCCCATTGCCCATTGCCCATTGCCCATTGCACTTTGCCCTATGTCAATAAATAATTTATCATACTGAAAGTAGAAGAACCATAATTCTTAATTCTTAATTCTTAATTCTTAATTCTGATGATTCTAGCTTAATAAAAAGCGTCTAAATCTAAGGCTTGTGAGCCACCTTCTAATAATTGGATAATTAATTTTTTTAACTGAGTCCAAATTAAACCTGCCGTTAACAAAGTTAAAGTACCTGCAAATATATAGGAAATCGATCGACTATAAATAAAAATTTCCAAGCCTCCTGCAAGAAAAATGCAAATACCAATACACATACCCCAAAAAGGCATTAATAAAACAGACATTTCTGATAAATCAGCTTTAATTCCCTGTTTACCTTGCTGACTCCATTTCATTACTTGTTGTTTTAAGGTGGATTGAAACGCTAAACCACAACTTACTCCTATAAAAAAGCCAAAAAATAATAAACCTATAGGGGGTTCAGGTAAATAATACATAATTTTTAATATCCCAATGAAAAATTTTATCAATATTTGTTACAAAATATTAACATCTTTTCGCCTCTCAAAATCCTTTTTCAATACTTAACTATTCTGTCTCTATTCAATGACGGCGCTCCCCGTACCCTGAAACATTAACCACGAGAGAAAAAAGTTAGTCACAAATATTGAGATTAACGAAATAACTACGGCTTCTGTGGTCGATCGACCTACTCCTTTAGCCCCCCCTGTAGTTGTCAAGCCCCAATTGCAACCAATTACTGCGATAATCGCACCAAATACGATCGATTTAATGATACAAACAATGACATCCCACATTTTGACGAAATTCTTAACAGAATCGAGAAAAATAGTGCTAGAAATATCATAAACCGTATCAGAAATAATTAAACCTGCTCCCATACCCACCACCAGAGAAAGCATACTTAACACTGGTAACATGAGAGAACAAGCAATAACTCTCGGTGTAACTAAATAGTCCACAGGATCGGTTCTTAACACATATAAAGCATCAATTTGTTCTGTAACTTTCATCGTACCTATCTCGGCGGCAAAAGCACTTCCCACCCTTCCTGCTAAAACTACTGCTGTTAAAACTGGTACTAATTCCCGGGTTAAGGCTAAAGCTAAAACCCCTCCTACTGCGGTAGTTGCTCCGAAATAGATAAATTCCCTTGCCACTTGAATAGTGAATACCATGCCGACAGAAGCGGAGGTAATCAGAGCAATGCCAACGGAAGCAGGACCGACAAAAGCCATTTGATCTAAGGTATTATTACGGTAAATTTTAGCCTGTAAAATGTGAACTAATATTTGTCCTGCTAAAAATATTCCTGATAGTAAACGTTCAAATAATTTATTCACTTTAGTTAGAAGACTAGGAGACAGGTGGATAGGTAGAAGAGAGAGGGGGAAAGAGGGGGAAGAGGGGGAAGAG
>NZ_JBLZFY010000079.1:0-19420 GCF_050753365.1 Geminocystis sp. CENA526 | reverse complement strand
GGTTGAGGTGGTTAACCTATAGTTATTTTATCACGTCACTGGCGATTCATCCCACACTTGTTTTAATTATTTTTTTTACTCGAAAACAAAGTGTGGGGCTTCTCGCCGTTTAAGCTAATTTTTTTTGTTTCTCCCTTCAATAACTCTAATAAACTTTGAATTGATAACTTTTAAAGAATCATCTACTTTTATGACAGTAAAACTTCTTTCTTCTGTTTGTTTTGTGCCATCAGGATAATAATAAGTATTCTTGCCTACTAAAGTCACTGATGTTTCATCCTCCTGAACTACTTGTAAATTTTCCACCGTGATTCGACTAAATCGACTGAAAAAACTAGGATCTAAATTATCGGGGTTAGCGAAAATAGTTCTAGCTTGATCATATTGTCTATTAGACACTAAGTTGTATAGTTTTTGTACTGTGGCAATCGCATCATCCTTACTAATAACAACTGAAGAAGTATCATTATTAACGGTTTCCTCCGTGACGATTTCTCCCTCTGGATTTAACTCTGGATTCGATTCCTCATTAGTCACTGTCTCAGAATCGGAAGTAGAATTATTGTTATCAACAACAGGTTGAGTTGTCGTTTCATTTCGGGCTTTTTCTTCCGCTTCTCGTCTCAACTGTTCGGCTCTAATCCTTTCAGATTCTGCCCTTTGCCGTTGTCTTTCCGCTTCTAAACGTCTAGTAGCTTCTTCTTCTAATTTTTGTCGTTCTTGTGCTAATCTAGCTTCAGTTTCCAGTTTTTCTCGTTCAATATTAGCTAATTCCGCTTGAGTTTGTTGAATATAAGTCACAAAAACAAATCCCACAGATACCAAAACCCCCGCAATAATGGCAGTTAAAATTAGGGGTAGCCAATTATTCTTATTTTCCTCAATATTGCTGTCTTCATAGCTAGGAGTAGAAACCTTTTGAGGGGTGTATCTTTTCGGAGAAACGGGCTGATTAATAGAACTTGATTGTGATACACTTGGAGAACTATAACTAGATGAATAATTTGTACTCGGAGTATAACTTTTTTGGGGCATGGGTTGAGGAGGAGGATTATAACGAGGCTTAGTCGGAGTGAATAATTGAGGAGATTGATATATTTGATCTCTTGTTACCGCAACGGTGGGGGCTTCTATGCCCGTAGTTTGTGGCATATTTTTATGACGTTGAGGAATAACGGCAACGGTGTTAACAGCACTTAAATATAAGTCTTGGTACATTTGTTCTGCTGTGGTATAACGCTGACTGAGATCAATTTTAGTGGCTTTATCTAGTACAGTTTTTAATAAACGATCTAAATTAGGAGCATATTCAGCCCATTCTAGTTGACCATTTAAAGAATTACTAGGAAATTCGATGGGGTATTTTCCTGTTAAACTATAGATCATGGTTAGCCCTAAAGCAAATAAGTCGCTACTGTAAATTGTACGTCCAGTACTTTGCTCAGGAGGCATAAATCCCCTTGTACCAACTATAACAGAACTTACCATCGATCCTGAACCGAGGGCAACTGTTCCCATTGTTTCTTTGACTGCACCAAAATCAATTAAGACGGGTTTATTGTCTCGACTGCGAAGGATGATATTTTCGGGCTTGATGTCTCGATGAATAATTTTTTTGCTATGGATATATTGCAAGGTTTTCAATAATGATGACAATATCTCTAAGCATTGTTTTGAGTCAACTCTCCCTAATTCCGCTAAACTTTTGCCCTCAATATATTCTTGTACTAGGTAAAATCGATCGTTATCCACAAAATAAGCGTATAGGGTAGGAATTTCTGTGCAATGTTGCCCTAAATCTTCTAATACTTGTGCTTCTTTACGGAATAAATCTTCAATCACATCGGCAGAGACTCGATGGTTAGAATCAATGGGTTTGAGGCGTTTGATTACAATTAACCGTTGAGAAGGCATATGAGTATCTCTAGCTAAAAAAGTCTCTCCAAAGCCTCCTTGAGCTAAAGTATTAACTATTTGATAACGTCCAGCAATTAAAGATTCCATTTGAGCAAAAGATTGGTATGAGGTTCGATCGATGGTGAATAATCAGAATATATTTATTGATTACCTATCTTAGCGATTAAGTGAGAATATTGGTACTTTTAATTTGTCGTAAGCTAGTTTGCATCTAAGTTTACTGATTGACAAAGGGAATCAGGAATAGTGTTGCTCAAAAATCAGGCACAAAAAACACGCATTGCAAACACTATGCTACAACCCAATAACTCCAAAACTATTGTATATTTTGAAATTAATAAAATTTTCTCAGTACCATAATTATCGATCGAATTAATAAACTTAGACACTTCTTAACTTAATTTTACAATTTTTAATATTTCTTAATGTTAAGATAGCTAATTGTAAAAGCAAATCAGGACGATCGAAATAATTGTGTTTGGTAATATACCGTTTTCGGGACAAAGTGGAGATCAAATCGTAAGTAAGGCTATCACCACCGCCATCGCCGCCTTATTTAAAAAAACTGGCAAATTACAAGCCAATCTTAGAGTTGAGCCTGTAGCTAAACTTTTACAAGGAAGTATTGACGGTTTCGACTTTTTCGGTAATGGAATGTTAATGTATAATGGCTTGAGAATCGAGGGGATGGAATTATATCTCCAAGCGGTTTCCATCGATTTCAGTGCTATTTTTAGCGGTAAGGTGAAGTTAAGACAACCCACTCAAGCCTCTTTAAGAATCATTTTGACGGAGGAAGATTTAACCACTTCTTTTAATACTCCCTTCATTGTGGAAAAATTACAAAGACTTGAATATCAAGGGCAACCTCTCCATTTTCACAATACCCAAATTACGATTAATGAAGATAAATCTTTAACTATTAAAGCAGATATACGCATAGGAAATAATCAAGAGATAATTAGTATTAATATTGGGGCTAATTTAGAGGTACAAGGTAGAACAAAAATTCAATTTACTAATCCTCAATATCAGGGTAATAATGAAGCCAATTTATTAGGTCAAGCTCTTATTAATCATGTCAATAACCTTTTAGATTTAGATAAATTTGCCTTAGATGGTACTTGTTTAAGGGTCGATCGAGCTAGAATTAAAGATAAAGAATTTGTGTTTTACGGCACAGCAGAAATCAGTCATTTTCCCCAAAGAAAAATCTAAAGAATTAAGAATTAAGAATTAAAAAATTTTGTTGTTTTCTTCTTCCTATCTGCCTATTCCCCGAAACAAAAGCATTTTCAGGATTCCTTAAATTGAAATTAACGATTCATGGTAGGATAAAAAGACAAAGAGAGTAAGAGCGGTAGTTGCAAATTAAACTTTTTCCTGTGAGGTTTAGTTTGAGGAAAGTCCGGGCTCCCAAAAGATCAAACTTGCTGGGTAACGCCCAGTGCGCGCGAGCGTGAGGATAGTGCCACAGAAAAATACCGCCCATTTTTGGGTAAGGGTGCAAAGGTGCGGTAAGAGCGCACCAGCAGTATCGAGAGGTACTGGCTCGGTAAACCCCGGTGGGGAGCAAGGTCGGAGGAATTACGGTTGATCTTTTCCCGATTCCGTCTTCGGTGTACCGCTTGAGGTAATTAGTAATAATTATCCCAGATAGATAACTACCCCTTTAGTTTACTAAAGGAACAGAACCCGGCTTACTCCTTACTCTCTTTTTTTTTATAGAATCAACTTATTTTGTCATTGCGAGACACGAAGCAATCTCCATTAAAAAAAATTTGTAAAAACTATTCGATCGAGTCTTTTACACCAGTATTCATTGACAAAAAAAAATAGTAAAATTAAAAACCATTTGTTATTTTCTATGCTTTAAACTTTTTGGTTTTTAATCATTAAGAATGGTTAAGAAAAAGATTAATAAATATCATAGAGATTTATCTTGTCAAACGTACCATGCTTGTTTATGCTTATTGTAGATAGATTGAAAAATATCTTGCTCGATCGTCTCTAAAAAAAATAAAAAGTAAAAATACTCAGATATTCTCAGATTAACTAAATTTTTTTAGCAATTTTTGGGGAGTAAATTTAGAACTTTTTATAGGGGACTTCCGTGTCAATTTTAAGTAAATTTAGTGTATTAAAGGAAAAAATAAAATGTCAATTGCAGTAGGAATGATCGAAACCCTTGGGTTTCCAGCAGTAGTAGAAGCGGCGGATGCTATGGTGAAAGCCGCTCGTGTAACCCTCGTTGGTTATGAAAAAATTGGTAGTGGTCGTGTCACCGTTATTATTCGTGGTGATGTCTCTGAAGTACAAGCCTCGATCGCTGCTGGTATTGAATCAGCCAACAGAGTAAGCGGAGGAGAAGTTCTTTCTACCCATATCATTGCTCGTCCTCACGAAAACCTCGAATATGTGTTACCTATTCGTTACACCGAAGAAGTAGAACAATTCCGTAGTTATTAAAATTAATTAGTCATCAGTCTTACAAAGGACTGAAATTAACCTTCAAAATTTAGAGATAAGTACTCTCGATTATTGATTTATAAATTTTCCATAAAATAACCCCAAAAAATATGTCAATTGCAGTAGGAATGGTTGAAACCCTAGGGTTTCCCGCCGTAGTGGAAGCCGCCGATGCTATGGTGAAAGCGGCTCGTGTAACCTTAGTTGGTTATGAAAAAATTGGTAGCGGTCGTGTTACTGTTATCGTTCGTGGTGATGTATCTGAAGTACAAGCCTCTGTTAGCGCAGGTATTGAAAATGTTAAGCGTGTTAAAGGTGGTCAAGTTTTATCTCACCACATTATCGCTCGTCCCCACGAAAACCTCGAATATGTATTGCCTATTCGCTATACCGAAGAAGTAGAACAGTTCAGAGAAAGTATCAATCCTCGTCCTTTGGGCAGACCTTAATCAGGAATAAACATAATGCAAATTGCCAAAGTGTGCGGTACTGTCGTAAGTACTCACAAATCACGGACTTTAACAGGTGTCAAGTTATTATTAGTACAATTTTTAGATGCTGATGGTAATGTGTTACCTAATTATGAGGTGGCTGGAGATACCGTTGGAGCAGGAATAAACGAATGGGTGCTTGTCACTCGTGGCAGTTCTGCTCGTAAAGAAACTGGCCATGAAGAACGTCCTGTAGATGCTATGGTGGTGGGCATTATCGATACTGTGACAACAACATCGGATCTGCTTTATAGCAAGAAAGATGCAGAAAGAATGTATTAAATACTCTATTTAGTATTTTTATTTTAATCTGTAAAAAAACTAGAACAATGTCAATCTCTAAGGACAAATTAGGAATAAAGTAGTACTTATTCAAGATATTATCCATATCCTAATAGATGTCCTAAAAAGATTTAAAAAAATAATTTATTGTGGAGGTTTATAGTGAGCGTCCCCATTATGGCGGCTCCACCGACTCCTTGGTCAAGAAATTTAGCAGAGCCAAGGGTGGATGATAGTGCTTATGTTCATTCCTTCTCTAATTTAATTGGAGATGTGAAGGTGGGAGCAAATGTTTTAATTGCCCCCGGTACTTCCATTCGTGCCGATGAAGGTACTCCTTTTCATATCGGAGATGGTAGTAATATTCAGGATGGGGTAGTAATTCACGGTTTAGAACAGGGTAGAGTTCAAGGTGATGATGGTCAAGATTATTCCGTTTGGATTGGGGAAGATTCTTGTATCACTCACTTGGCTTTGATTCATGGTCCTGCTTATGTAGGTAATAACTGTTTTATTGGTTTTCGATCGACCGTATTTAATGCCAGAGTTGGAGATGGTTGTATCGTAATGATGCACGCGCTGATCCAAGATGTAGAAATTCCTGCGGGAAAATATGTCCCCTCTGGAGCAGTAATTACTAATCAGCAACAAGCCGATCGATTGCCCGATGTACAACCCGAAGACCGAGAATTTGCCGCCCATGTTGTCCATATTAACGAAGCATTAGCGGCCGGTTATCACTGTGCTCAAAATAATGCTTGTATAAATGCCGTCAGGGAAGAAATTACTCCCATGGCATCCCCAACCCAAAATCAAACTAATGGTTATCAATCAGTAACTAATATGAGTTTAAATACAGATATAATTAATCAGGTTCGATCGCTGTTAAGACAAGGTTGTACCCTAGGTTTAGAAAGAGCGAACACCCGTCGCTTTAAAACAAAATCTTGGTTAAGTGTGCCTTTAAACGCCACCCACGAAAGCGCCATCTTAGCAGAATTAGGCAATATATTAAATGAATGTAGTGGTGAATATGTACGTTTAATTGGGGTTGATCCTCAAGCCAAACGCCGTGTAGCAGAAGTAATTATTCAACGTCCTAACGATGTACCTGCACCTGTACAAGCTAGTAATGGTAATACTGCTTCTGTAAATAGCAATGGTCATGCTCCCGTAAGTAACGGTAATAGTGATTTAGCTAACGAAATTCGCTCTTTAATTCAAGGTGGTTATACCATTGGGATAGAATACGCCGATGCTCGTCGTTTCAAAACTAAATCTTGGTTAACTGCACCTAGTGTTAAAACTAGCTCTGTCAATGAAGCTATTGCCACTATTCAAGGCTATTTAGCGGATTTAAGCGGTAACTATGTACAATTAGTCGGAGTTGATCCTCAAGCTAAACGTCGTGTATCTCAGGTAATTATTCAACGCCCCGGAGATTCCACTACATCTATTAGCAGTAATGGTGCTTATAAGCCTAGTTCTAATGGTAGTGTAGGAGTTGTTAATAGCTCTTTGAGTGCTGAGGCGATCGCACAGGTTCGCAGTCTCTTATCTCAAGGGTATCAAATAGGCACAGAACACGCAGATGTGCGCCGTTTTAAAACCAAATCTTGGCAAAGTTGCGCTCCCATACAAGCCAAGAGCGAAAGTCAAGTTATTTCTGCGTTACAGGCTTGTGTGCAAGATCACGCTGGGGAGTATGTACGCTTAATCGGTGTGGATAGTAACGCTAAACGCCGAGTATTAGAGATGATTATTCAACGCCCAGGGCAAACTAATTCAGCTACTCCTGTTAGTACTAATAACGGTGCAAGTGCTTCTGCTTATACCGCTAGTTCAAATGGTCATAGTTCTTTAGATGCGAATACTTTAGCTCAAGTTCGATCGTTGTTAACTCAAGGTTATCGTATTGGTACTGAACACGCCGATGCCCGTCGTTTTAAAACCAAATCTTGGCAAAGTTGTTCTCCTATTGACAGCAACAATGAAAGTCAAGTAATTTCGGCTTTACAAGGTTGTCTTCAAGAACACAGTGGGGAGTATGTCCGTTTAATCGGTATTGATACCCAAGCAAAACGCCGTGTTTTAGAAACCATCATTCAAAGACCGTAATAACTAAGTAATAAGTAATAAGTAATGAGTAATAAGTAATGAAAAAAGGCAAAAGTCCTTTAGTCCCCTAGTCCCCCTATTCCACCTGTCCACTTGTCTCCATTACTTGTTAGTAAATGTCTCTACCTATTCTTCAACCTAGTACTATAGATACCACCCAAATAAGGGGAGATGTCACGATCGATCGTAGTGTGATGATTGCCTCTGGGGTGATTTTGAATGCCACTTTTGGGCATAAAATAATCCTCGCTTCGGGGGTTTGCTTAGGTATGGGAACGATTATTACAGCTTATGACGGTGATATTGAAATTAGAGAAAATACGATTTTAGGTTCGGGTAGTTTAATTTTCGGTAGCTGTGTCGTTGGTGCTCAAGTTTCTTTAGGGGCTTCCGTAACTATTTATAATACTGATATTGAACCCTTAACGGTGATTCCAGCAGGTACAATTATCGGAGATCGATCGCGCCAAGTAGAATTAAAAAGGGATAATAATAGCTCTGTTTCGCAAATCAAACAAGAAGAAAGTAATTCTTCACCTCCCCTCAATGCCCATACTCAAACCATTATTGACGGTATTAAGAACGGTTTTGCTACGAATTTAGATAGTATCAATGGGGAGAAAAACGAGACTCAAAACGAAGATTTAAACACTACTGAAAATCAAAAAATAGAAGAAGATATTATAGAAAAAGAAATAGAATTTACTTCTGAAGAAAAAGTGTCAGAAAATGTTGATAACTCTGCCGAAGTTCTTAATAATGACATTACCGAAGATAATCCGCCTCAAGTTAATACCGTAGTGGGACAAGTTTATATTAATAAATTATTATTTACCCTATTTCCTGAGCGCAAAAACCGATAGTTCGATCGAAACTGATAAGGATATTCTGTCATTCCGAGCTTGTTGAGGAATCTCAAAATCCTATATTTTTTAAGATGATGCACAACTTTTAGTGTAGTGATAAAATGATAAATAAATTGAGAAATGAAGAATTAAAACCTTTCACAGATTGAATAATATTCAACGCCCACTAAGCAATTAAAAATCTTTGATTATTATTATGTTATTAAGTGAATTTAGAAGCAAAACTTGCGGTTTCTGTCGTTATTATCAAGCTGATTTTTGCGCAGTAGCACCCGATTATATTGGACTAGCTTATATATGTCCAGATTTTAAGTTAGCAGAAGAAATTGAGGAGGAGGAAGAAGTCAAGGAAATTTCTGTAATTGAGCAGTTTAAAAAAGATTATCTGGTGGAGTTTTTATCGACTTATGGTGATATAGAAGCTGGAAGAAGTATAACCACTCCCACTAATACAGAGATTGATTTATGGGTTGTGGCAAATCGATCGATTAAAGGGAATCATCTATTAAAAAAACTCCTAAAAACTAGAGCTTTATTTGAATATTATCATAATTCTCTTACTTCTGAAGAAGTCTTAAATAGTTTGAGGAAATTAATAGAAATGGACAGAGAATTAGATCGTTTTTCTAGGGCAAAAAAAAAGCAGTTATCAAAGTCTGAATTACCTCAATTATGGATTTTAACCCCAAGTATTTCTCAAGAAACTTTAACAGAATTTGTAATAGAAAATAAACAAAATAACGCCTTCGGAATTTATTATTTTCCTCCTGCTTTTTTAACGGCATTTATCATTATAGATCGATTACCAGTAAATAAAGAAACTCTCTGGTTAAGAATTTTAGGGCAAGGGGAAGTGTTCGATCGAGCCATGGAAGAAGTATTAAAAAACAATATAGAAACAGAATCCTTGAAAAAGTTAGTGACATATTTTCGTGAGTTAAATTTTACTTCGTGATAATAAAATATTTTAGCAATTTATATAGTCTTAATTTGGGGAAAAGTTAAATTATTTTCTAATTGATAATTGATTAATTTGTGATAAAATTCTTTCACTTCTTGGGGATTAATTTGCTGTAAAGTAGTTAATAATTCATAGCTATTTTCAGTCAATGTACTAACGTCAACATTGCGATAGTCGGGTTCATATTCAACTAATTTTCTTAAACCTTCTCCTAATAAAATTACTGCTCCTTTCCAGTTACCATTACTTAAATGATAACAACCGACAGATATTTGTAAAATTCCCTGATAAAATGTCTTATCAGGTTCGATCGAATCCATCCAGATTTCTTCTAAAGTATCGTGACAAGCGTAAAATTCCTGTCGATTAAACTCATCTATCCCTTTCTTTAAAAATTTGTTCATTTTCAGTAATTGATCACTTATAGTTATATTGAGTAAGGGAATAAAAGATAATGATGGAGATAGGCAAAAGGCAAAAGGCAAAAAACAACAATGGTTTTTGATAAACTCAAATTATACCTTACTAAGTTTTATAATTAATTAACTTTTCCTCCTCCCCCTCCTCCCCCTCCCTCTTCTATCTGTCCACCTGTCTCTCCTCTTAATAATTGACGATCCCCTTTGTTTTAACCTTTGCAAAGATTCATTAAGTTTTCTATCAAAAAAAATGATCCCGTCATAATATCTGCTTTAATAAAATTAGATTCAGATAAGTAATTTTAAAGAAAAAAAAAACAGTCCGAGAAATAAAAAAAATATTCACTTGATCTTAATTTTTCTCGTTTTATATTAACTGTAGGATTTTTAACCAAGAATTAAAAACAGTTTTGTCGAAAAATATAATTAAGATTTAGTTGGGGTAATCTTTTGTTTTTCTTAATATTTGTTTGCCCAAAAATCTGAATCTTAAACAAACATTAAGTTAAAAATTACTTTCCCAAATTACGATAAGGTTTACTCCCTATTTTCTAGGCTGTTTGAGATTATATAATTAAGGAGATTAATTATTATGATAAGTACTGCTCCAGAAAAAATTGAAACCACAACCAAACAAGAAAAATTTGTTCTCTGGTTTGAAGAAGTGGGTATCGAAGATGTGCCGATGGTAGGGGGTAAAAATGCTTCCCTTGGGGAAATGATTCAACAGTTAACAGCAAAAGGTGTTAATGTACCTACAGGATTCGCCACCACTGCTTACGCTTATCGCTACTTTGTCAAAAAAGCAGGGTTGGAAGATCAACTACGCAAGATTTTTGCTAACTTAGATGTGGAAGATTTGCCTAATTTACAAGCAGTGGGCAGACAAGCACGAGCTTTAGTGTTGAATACTCCCTTCCCCAAAGAGTTAAATTTAGCTATTTCTGAGGCTTATTTTAAACTTTGTCAACGTTACGGTAATAATCCGAATCTCTGCACTACCGATGACGAAGAAGAAATGATGCGTTTGCGTAGTTGCTCCTATGATACTGATGTGGCAGTTCGATCGAGCGCGACAGCCGAAGACTTACCCGACGCTAGTTTTGCAGGGCAACAAGAAACCTATCTTAATGTACACGGTGTCAAAAATGTTTTAGATGCTTGTCATAAATGTTTCGCTTCCATTTTCACCGATCGAGCTATATCATATCGTACAGTAAAAAACTTTGATCACTTTGAAGTAGCTTTGTCAGTGGGTGTACAAAAAATGGTTCGATCGGACTTAGCATCGTCAGGTGTTATGTTTAGTATCGACACCGAAACAGGCTTTAAAGATGCCGCCTTCGTCACTTCCGCCTATGGCTTGGGTGAAAACGTGGTACAAGGTGCTGTTAATCCCGATGAATTTTTCGTCTTCAAACCCACCCTACAACAAGGTTTTAAACCCATTTTAAATAAACGCCTCGGCTCGAAAGAGATTAAAATGGTTTACGATTTAGGCGGTGGAAAACAGGTTAAAAACGTTCCCGTGTCTGAATCCGAGCGTCTGCAATACTCCATCACCGATGAAGAAGCCTTAACTCTGGCTCGTTGGGCTTGTATTATCGAAGATCATTACAGCGAAAAACGGGGTCAAAATAGCCCCATGGACATTGAATGGGCAAAAGATGGTCAAACAGGTCAATTATTCATCGTACAAGCCCGTCCAGAGACGGTACAATCACAAAAATCAGGTAGTGTCCTCCGTGACTATAAACTAAAAGGTACAAGTGAAATACTTGTTACAGGTCGTGCTGTAGGTGAAATGATCGGTCAAGGTCAAGCTCGTGTTATCCTTGATGTTCATAAAATTGGTGAGTTTAAAGCTGGTGAAGTACTCGTTACCAACAAAACCGATCCCGATTGGGAACCGATTATGAAAAAAGCTAGTGCGATCGTCACTAATCAAGGGGGTAGGACGTGTCACGCCGCAATTATCGCCCGTGAAATGGGTATTCCTGCCATCGTTGGTTGTGGTAACGCTACAGGGTTACTAAAAACTGGTCAAGATATTACGGTATCTTGTTCGGAAGGAGAAGAAGGACGAGTATATTCTGGTTTAGTACCCTTCGACATCATTGAAACTCAACTAGACAATTTACCCAAAACTCGCACCAAAATCTTGATGAATGTGGGTAATCCCGAAGAAGCCTTCAAATTAGCCTCTATTCCTTGCGATGGCGTTGGTTTAGCCCGTTTAGAGTTCATTATTGCTAATCACATCAAAGCGCATCCTTTAGCGTTGATGAAATACGATGAATTAACCGATGAATCCGTTAAAAAAGAGATTGCGGAATTAACGTTAGGCTATCAAAATAAAGCTGATTTCTTTGTGGATAAAGTTGCTCAGGGGGTAGGTACGATCGCAGCCGCTTTCTATCCCAATCCAGTGGTAGTAAGGATGTCTGACTTCAAATCTAACGAGTATGCTAACTTGTTAGGTGGTGCAGACTTTGAACCAAAAGAAGAAAACCCCATGATTGGTTGGCGTGGTGCGTCTCGTTACTACGATGAAAAATACCGTGAAGCCTATGGTTTAGAGTGTAAAGCCCTTAAACGAGTTCGTGACGAAATGGGTTTAACTAACGTAATTCCTATGATTCCTTTCTGTCGCACTCCTTATGAAGGTCGTCGAGTATTAGCAGAGATGGAAAAACATGGCTTAAAACGGGGTGAAAATGGCTTACAAGTCTATGTAATGTGTGAGATTCCTAGTAACGTTATTTTAGCGGATCAATATAGCGAAATCTTTGACGGTTTCTCCATTGGTTCAAACGATCTAACTCAGTTAACATTAGGGCTCGATCGAGATTCCTCATTAGTAGCACACATTTTCGATGAACGCAACGACGCAGTTAAGGATATGGTGCGCATGGTAATTGAAAAAGCGAAACGCAATAACCGTAAAATCGGTATTTGTGGACAAGCGCCCAGTGATTACCCTGAATTTGCCCGTTTCTTAGTGGAATTAGGCATTGACTCCATGAGTTTAAACCCTGATTCCTTACTAAAAACCTTACTCGATATTGCCAAATTAGAAGAAAGACTAGACGCAAACAAATAACCCGTAGGTTGGGTTGAGGTAATCAAACCCAACATCAAAAATTAAACCATCCCTCGAAACAGAGGGATTTTTTGTAAAGATTCATCTTTTGGTTGGGATGACGAAAAATGTCCTGATTGGGAAGGTTAAAACAGTGATTTTTTGATGGGGTTGGGTTTAATATATTAAACCCCTACATTTCCTATTACTCTTATTTTTTTGCTTTTTTTCATTCTTAATTCTTAATTCTTAATTCTTAATTCTTAATTTTCTATAAAGATTCTAGTACTTTTCGGGCTTCTTCTCGATCGTCAAAATGGATTTTTTCTGTGCCTAAAATTTGATAATCTTCATGCCCTTTTCCTGCTATTAAAACTCCATCGCCTTTTTGTGCCATTTCGATCGCAATTTTGATCGCCAAAGCTCGATCGACCTGTACAATAGGTTTAATATCTTGGGGAATCCCTGCTAAAACATCTGCTAAAATTTGCTCAGGATTTTCTGTGCGAGGGTTATCGGAAGTCACTACGGCAATATCTGCTAACTCGGCGGCAATTTTACCCATGATAGGGCGTTTAGTACGATCTCGATCGCCTCCACAACCAAACACACAAATCATTTTACCAGAAATGAAAGGACGTGCCGCCTTGAGGAGATTTTCTAAACTGTCAGGAGTGTGTGCATAGTCAACAATGACGTTGATTTTTTGTTCAACATTGACAGTAACTCTTTCCATGCGCCCCGGCACACCAACAAAATCAGGTAAACTAGCGGTTATCACTTCTAAACTCACTCCCAACTTTAACACCGCACCCACACTAGCTAATAAGTTGGCTAGATTAAATTGTCCCACTAAAGGGGATGTAAATTCGATCGAACCTTCGGGAGTATGCAATAAACCCTTAACCCCATTTGCTTGATAGGTTAAATCACTGGTGTATAAATCAGCTTCGGAGTTAGTAACGCTATAAGTCCAAACTTTATCAGCGGGGAGAGACTTGATTAATCTTTGACCATAGGCATCATCATAGTTAATGATAGCAGTACCCTGCAAATAATCAGCACTAAATAACAACGCCTTCGCCGAAAAATAATCCTCCATATCTTTGTGATAGTCGAGATGATCTTGAGTTAAATTAGTAAATACAGCCACATCAAACTGACAACCCCTGACTCGTTTTTGCGATAAAGCATGAGAGCTTACTTCCATAACTGCATATTCATTTCCAGCCTTCACCGCTTCGGCGAGTTGATGTTGTAAATCCACCGAAAAAGGAGTTGTATGGGTAGCGGTTTTTTGATAACCTTGCCAACGGGCGTATAAAGTGCCGAATAATGCCGTAGGTTTTTGGGCTTGATGTAAGAAAAATTCGATTAAATGAGTCGTGGTAGTTTTACCATTTGTGCCAGTCACTCCCACCATACTTAAAGACTGAGTGGGATAATCATAATATTTACAAGCAATATCAGCACACACACTAACCACATCATCGCTGACTATGACGCAATCCTTGGGTGTTGGAGGAATTTTTACAGAGGCTTCTTTACTAATTATAGTTGCGATCGAGCCTTCTTTTAAAGCGCTTTGCCAAAACTCACCACCATCAACCCTTGTGCCGGGCATCCCGATAAAAACATCACCGGGGATACAGGCATGGGAATTAGTCGTAATGCCTTTTACTTCTTGACTTAAGTTAGGATGATCAGGGGTAACATTAAGATTAGGGATATTGGACAATAATTGACTTAACTGCATAATCACAACTCCGATGGCAAATTTACCCAATATAGTAACAGCTATTTATGATATTTTTGTAAAATTTTCGTTAATTGAGAGACAGAAACACGAGGGGAAATACGAGGAATAAATGTTTCTCCTGTTTCGGTGGCTAAAAACAGCACAGGAATTTCATATTGATACATTTCCCACCATTGATTATTCGTAGTAATATCTCTAATTTCTAATTCTAAAGGAATCTCTGTTATTTCCCTTAATTTTTCCTCTAATCCTTCGCATAAATGACACCCTTCTTTACTATATAAAATTAATTTCATTTTGTTATTTTGATCGAGATTTTAAACTTATTTAGGGTTTGCTGAATAAATCTGAAAACTATAAAAACTCTTCCCTTTTCCCTCTTTCCTCTTCCCTGCCTTTATAAAAAGACTTTTTTAGCAGACTCTATTTATTTGGTCTGAGTGTGTAATAAATAACTAATATAGCACAGTTAAAATAATCAAATTTTTATAAATTATAAAGTTAGAAATTTTATGTTAGTTAAGTCCGAATCAATAAGTATGGTTAATTCTATTTTATCGTAAATAGCACAAATATATTTTTTGATCGAACAAATATCAGAACGTTTATAAGTTAAGTGTAAAACGACTAATAGATGAGAAAATAAAATATGGCTCTCTTACTTTGAGTATGATAAATTAATCGAAAAGGGTGTCAGGTATCAGGTGACAAGTGTTAGGTTAAATTAAAACTGTAAATTTATAATATTTGCATTTTAAAAATCCTAAACCTATTATATATAAACACTTTTGACGATTATTTATTACTAAAATATCATAGCTACTGTAGAAGAGCCAAATTAATTAAAATAACTTACATTTTTGTTGCCTTTTGCCTTTCATAAGGTTATTAATAATGCCCTTGCAGAAATCACTCATTGATATTTGCCAACCCACAGTATTTCTATTTGAGAAGATGCGATCGAGTTTTTGGGGGAGTTCGATCGAACTATTATAATGGTTATAAATTTTTGGAGGAGTCTATTCACTATTCACTATTGATTGTTTATTATTGGTATATAGATAATTTTAGGTATCATTAATGAGTAAGTGGTTAGAACATAGCGTACAAGTTGAAGTTGATGTACCCATTGACTTAGTATGGAGTTTATGGTCAGATTTAGAACAAATGCCCCGTTGGATGAAATGGATTGACTCTGTGAAAATTTTACCAGATGATCCAGATTTATCTCGTTGGAAGTTAGCTAGTGGCGGTTTTGAATTTAGTTGGTTGTCTCGTATCGTTAAGCTAGAAACTAATCAAATTATTCAATGGGAATCGGTGGATGGTTTACCCAATAAAGGTGCTGTACGTTTTTACGATCGACATGGAAGTAGTATTGTTAGACTTACGATCGCCTATGATGTACCCGGTATCTTAGCCTTAATGGATAACTTATTTTTAGGGCAAATTGTGGAGTCAACGATTCAAGCCGACTTAAATAGATTTAAAAATTATGCTCTTAAAGTACAAAATAAGTCTTAATTTTTTGCTACCCTAAGAATAGAAAACCCTTATATTAAGTAGTACTAAAATGAACGTTAATATTAAATTTTTCAATGGTTTTGGGGGATTGTTGAAGAATATTGGGATTAAGCTAGTTCAATTATTCCCCGTTTATATGATTGTTTTTATTGCCTATGGAGATAAGTTTTTACCTTCTCCTTTAAATAACTTTAGTGCTAATACACGAAATACTATTAATAGTGTCCTTGTCGGGGCTTTTAGAGATGATATATTAGAAAACAATAAATATAACAATAAAAAAACTGATAAAGTTATTGAGGAAGTGGAAAGAAAAAAATAATTTAGTATGCCTCTTGCCTGTTGCCTTTTGCCTGTCTTTATCAGTAAACTTAGATGAGTCCTAGCTTATTAATAGTTTTTTCATTACGCCTTAATGTTATCAAACAAAGTCCTCGATCGAGCTAAAAACCTCACAGAATCTTCATCTATTAACCTTTTTCAACAGATTCAATTTACTCCCGTTGAAGTCGATTTTTCTTCCTCTCCTATCAACACAAGTTATGTGGTAGTAGGGGAAAAACAACCCCCTATCGTCTTATTACACGGTTTTGATAGTTCATTACTAGAATTTCGCCGTTTATTACCGTTTTTAACTCAAAATCATCAAGTTTGGGCTTTAGACTTACTCGGATTCGGTTTTACTCAACGTCAAGGTTCGATCGAATATTCTCCTGAAACCATTAAACAACACCTATACCAATTTTGGCTCAAGATGATTCAACAACCGATGATTCTTGTAGGTGCGTCTATGGGAGGAGCTTCAGCCATAGATTTTTGTCTATGCTATCCCGAAGCGGTAGCCAAATTAGTTTTACTCGATAGTGGCGGATTAATTAAACCACCAATTATCGGCAAATTTTTGTTTCCCCCTTTAGGATTTTTAGCTACAGAATTTTTACGCAATTTAAAGGTAAGACAGAGTATTAGTGAAACCGCCTATTTCGATCGAACTTTTGCTTCCCAAGACGCTTTAACTTGTGCCGGTTTACACTTAGAATGTGAGCATTGGAATAAAGCCCTAATTGCCTTCACTAAAAGCGGTGGTTATGGCTCATTTGCCCATGTATTGGAAAATATTAAACAACCTTGCCTCACTATTTGGGGTGAAAATGACAAAATTTTAGGGATAAAACCAGCACCTCAATTTGAAGAATTAATACCAGATAATAAACTAATTTGGATCAAAAATTGTGGTCATGTGCCACACTTAGAACAAGCTGAAATAACGGCTAATCATCTTCTGAGTTTTTCACTAGACTTTTCCAGAAAAGATTTTTAATTGTTTACTAGGCTTCAGCCCTTAAAATCGCTATTATTGCAGATGTCTAAGGCAAATTAGCTTACTGAATATAAAATATTAGCTGTATTTTGTGGTAAATCTACTGAGATTTGATCTATAATGACCATGAGACAATAAAAACTCCTACATTAATCAATACTGAGTAAAAAATCATGGCTAATAATCGCTTTCAAAATTGGTCAAAGCGGACAGAAAGGCTACAATCACAAGCCTTAAATGCCCCTTCAGTGTGGGATAATTCCGTAGAGGAAGAGCAAAAAAACATTCAAGAAGTAAAGCAACAATGGCAAAAAAAACAACATCAAAAATTTCAGCATATTCAAAAGAAAGAATCTGAGTCTCAAAATTTACAAATGATTGTTTCTACTTTAGTCGGTGTTGTTTTAATGGTGATGGCATTTCCCCATATTCCTAGTTGGTGGCAAAATGGGCAAAATATAGTAGCTGGTTGGTTTCCCGAAGACACTGAGGCAAATAGTGGCGCACAACTCAAAAAAGGTGGTTTTTTAGACAAGCTGAAAAAATTACAGCAAAAACAAGCTAATGAAGAAAATAATCAAGATGAGACAGTGACAGAAGATGCTACTGGAACAAATAAAAAAGCTACTATAGGAGAACAATTAGAAGAAAGTGTGGATAGTATAGATAAATATAATCGAGATTTACAAAAAGCGATCGACATTTCGGAAGGAAAAGAAGTTAATTTAGAAGAAGAAAAAAAATAGTAATGGAAAAAGGGATTAATTTATGGCTGACTCCATCATGTATCAACAAGACGGTTATGTAGTTTTAGAAACTAACAAAGAAGAACAATTAATGACAGAATCGGAATTACTAATCAAACTAGAGATACTGTTGGCTAGTCAGTCTGATTTACCCTCAGATATAACCAAATTTAGTACTCCCTCACAACAGGCACAATATTTACTCAATAATTACTGTGAATTTAACCTAGACGATGATCATTATCTACAATGGTACGTTGTTCGTTGGGAAAAATAAAAATAAAATCAGGAAAATTCTCACTATGTTTTATTGCTAACGAGAAAATCAGGGCATTAATTTGATGTTGAATTGAGGTATAATATTATGTTGCTCACTGTGAATTGAATAAAATGTCCATTCGTCAACAACCTCGAAGAACTGCTAGAATTTTAGCGTTACTTAGTTTGAGTCAAATTAAGGTAAAATCCGATAATTTAGAAGAAATTGAAATTAATGATCTCATACTAGGTGCAATTCGTACCTTAACCCTAGAAATTGAAAGTACGATCGAAACCGCTTCAGATGAATTAAATCGTAGCAATGATTTAGTGTTTAAAAGTGAAACAAGGGCGACTAATTTAGGTAGTGCTAGAATGATGCTGAAAGATTCTATCGCCTTAACCCAAAAAGCTATTAATCGCATTGGTAATATTATAGAAATTCCTGAGTTTGTACAATTATCACGACAACACGAAGTGAGAGAATATGCTTTAGAATTAATTGGCACAGTGGATAGACGTAAGGAAGAAATAGAAACCCTATTAAATGAAGTAATGGTAGATTGGACATTAAATCGTCTGACTCACATTGATGCCAATATTTTGCGCTTGGCAGTGGCAGAAATGGCTTTCTTAAATATAGAGCATAAAGTAGCTATCAATGAATCGATCGAGATTGCAAAAACTTATTCTGATGATGAGGGTTATCGCTTTATTAACGGGGTGTTGCGTAAAGTGAGCGATCGACTTAAACTGTAGAATGTAAGTGTGGAAGTAAGGTAGGGTTTGCTGAATAAATCAGAATTAAGAATTAAAAACTATTAACTATTAACTATTAACTATTAACTATAGCAATCCTAAATCATTCGTGAGAAATTGAAAATAAGTTCCCCCTTTGTTTAAGGCAGGGCTGTTTCAAAGTATCTTCTGAAAAAGTGTTAGGGTGTTAGGGTATTAGGGTATTAGGGTAGGGTGTTGAAAAGAAGCCAAATCTATAAAAATATTTTCCTACACTTTTTCAAGTCGATCGATAATATTGGCTGTGAATCTAAGATAATATTTGAGTGAGAAATTACATCGTAATCATCAACATTTTGAACACCCTAGTATTAGGGGGATTTTTTACCTTCAAATTTCAAGGAATAATAATAAATCTTGAAATAATCAATTTTTAATAGTAAATTATCAAAACTCATTACTTATTACT